>JAJYFB010000152.1 GCA_021785495.1 Acidobacteriota bacterium
GTCTTGCAGTCGGAGTTCTTGACGAGGCTCTGGCCGATGCGGCCGACGTAGCCGTCCACGACAGGATCGGTGATCCATTGCGCGCTCTTGTCGATTGCGCTGGCGTACTGGCGGCCCATGGCGATTTCGCTTTTGGCCGAGTACCAATTGCCCCATCCCGGCCCGCCGATCGTGCGCTTTCCAATCGCGTTCACGTCCTCGATGCTGTCGTGCCGCACGGCGATCCGATCGCTGCCCGGTTTGACCACTTTGTCCGGATCGATCTTCACCGCGCAGTTGCCGCCTGCCGGAGTGGTTCCAGGCTCGGCTTCATTCAGCTTTGTTTTTCTGGCTTTCCCGTTTTTTTTCTTCTTTTTAGCGTTGCTTGCGCCGGTCGGGCAAGGCGAAGCGGTTTGGCGGACGGAGGCCGTTTGCGGAGGCGCCGGTCCGTCCGATTGCGCGCGGACGCCAGCCATCAGCGTGAGCGCCAATGCCGGCAGAACCGCCCTTCTGCAACCTGCGCGAATCGCCGTCTTCACGAGCCTGCCTCCGTCAAGGCAAGCGATGAGCCGCTGCAAATGCCGCTCCGATCGCTGCCTTTTTCGCCAGTATCCGCTCTTTGGACGACGATGAAAAGCATCGATTGGCACGCAGCGGTGTGGAACCGGCGCAACGGTGGCGCTACCTGGCGCCTTCGATGCTTTGTCCATGGTTCGCCTGTCCGGGCGCTGGGGCGGCAATCGCGCTTCCTGGCTCCGCGCTCGCAATTTGCACCAGAGCGGGCGGTGTGGAGGCGGCGTGCGCCGTGGCGGCCTCGTGCTGGGCGCGGGCGATGGCGTCGAGATCGACCGGAATGCCGCCGGGAACAATAACCGGCGCGTTGAACCGGAAATCGAGATCGCGCGTGAGCCGGTAAAGCACCGGCAGCAGGGCGAGCAGCGCGAAGAAGCTCAACCAACTGCCGTCCAGGCCAAAAGAGCCGCCGCTCAACCACAGCGCGCCCATCGGATCGCCCTGCACCATGGGAGAATGGCTGGCGTCGCCGCCGACAGCCAGGCCGAAGAGCAGCGCGCGGCTGGCCTTCCAGCCGAAGTTGAGCCCCCAGCTCATCCACAGCGCGCGCGTGCGCAAATAACACACGGAGAGAACCAGCGCAAGGACAAAGGAGACGGCGAAGCTGGCACGGCTCGCACCCGGCAGCAGCGATTGCAGCGCGGCGTAGAGCATGGCGAAACTCAAGGCTGCGCGCGTCGGCCCCGCCATGCGCTCCAGACGTTGAAAGGCGTAGCCGCGAAAGGCCATCTCTTCAGCCAGGGCCGCAAACGCGAAGTAGGCGGCGTCGGCCGCCAGCCAGCCCCACTGGGAAAACTGCGGCGTAAAGAAGATGGCGATACCGCCGAAAAGCGCCATCGGCAGCACGCACACAAGCGCCACAGCCCATCCCGCGGCCAGCCCCACTCCAGCCTCACGCCGCCAGCCGGGGCGCAGCGGCCAGCCCTGCTCGGCGATCGCGCCCGTCTGGCGATCGAACCAGAAGCCCATCGAGGCATAGCCCACGAGAAGGAAAAAGACCAGCAGCGTCTGCCCGGCCAGAGGCGCCCAGGCATCGGCGACAAGACCGCGCAGACCATGAAAAACCACGAGGCGCGCGAAAAAAAGATAGAGCAGCGCAACGAGGAATTCGAGGCCGGCGCGCCACCGGCCACCAGCGGAAACAAATGGCGTCATGACCGCCTCCGTTGCGCGACGCCGCGACGCGCCGATGCGCGAGACGATGCGCGGCGGGAAGCGCGGCGATGGGTTTGGCGTTGGCGCATACAATGCGACGATAGCTGCAAGCCGCGCAGTCAGCCTTCTGTGTAGAACTGCGCGATGTTGCGAAACTTCTGCTGGCGAGCCGCGACCAGTAGATCGACGGGGACGCTCTTGAGGCCGTCCAGATTCTTGCGGAGCGCGCTCGCCAGCAGGCCCAGGCCGCCTGCGCGATCGGCATGAATGCCGCAGGATGGCTCGGGAACGATCTCATCCACGCAGCCCAGTTCGGCGACCTCAGGCGCGGAAATGCGCAGAGCCTCGGCGGCAAGCGCTTTTTTCCCCGCGTCGTTCCACATGATCGACGCGCAGCCCTCGGGCGAGATGACAAAGTAGAGTGCGTTTTCGAGGATCAACACCCGGTCGGTGACGGCCAGCGCCAGCGCGCCGCCCGATCCGCCCTCACCGCTGACGACGGAGATGGTTGGCACGCGCAGCCGCGCCATCTCGCGCAGGTTGCGGGCAATGGCCTCGGCCTGGCCGCGCTCTTCGGCGCCAAGGCCCGGAAACGCGCCGGGGAGATCGATGAAAGAAATCACCGGCCGGGCGAATTTTTCGGCGATCTTCATGGCGCGCAGCGCCTTGCGGTAGCCCTCTGGGCTGGGCATGCCGAAGTTGCGCCGCACCCGCTCCCGGGTGGTGCCGCCCTTGCGATTGCCGATCACCATCACCTCGTCGGCGCCCAGACGCGCCATGCCGCAGGCTACGGCTTCGTCGTCGCCAAAGGCGCGATCCCCGTGAATCTCGCTGAAATCCGTGAAGATTCGCTCAATCAACTCCATGGGGTACGGGCGCTGCGCGTGCCTTGCCCGCTCGACTCTCTCCCAGGCCGGCGAGACAGGTTGTTCCTGGGGGCTCACTGTTTCGAGTTCGCTCATCGGTTTCCGACGCCGCGCAGCAAGCCGCGGCGATCCTGCTGCGATTGTACAGGCCCAGAGGGCCGCAACAAAACACGCCGCGGCGAACAAAGGTCCACCGGCCGCCGCGAGGTTCTTTCGGCACTAAAACCGGAAGCGGTAGCGAAGTTCAGCCGCAACCATGCGCGGATCGTTCCAGTGAAAGCCACCGATGGTGATCGAGTTATCGAGCAGCACGCGGTGATTGGTGACGTTGATCGCCGTCAGCGACACCTTCCAGCGTTCGCCGATCGCCTTGCCTGCCGAAGCATCGAAGGTCGTATGCGCCGGCAGATAGGAACCGTTGTACGGTCCTTCGTTGGCTCCGGCCAGGCCATTGGCAAATCCCGATCCGTAGTAGACATTCGTCGCAAACCACGATTTTCGCGGCAGATTCGCCGTGAAACCGGTGTTGAGCGTGTCACGCTGGTCGTGATCCATGGGGAAATAGTTTGGGCCAAGGTCGCAGGCCGGGTCCGTTGCAATGCTGCATGTAAATCCGCCGATGATGTTGCCGCGCTGCTCGGCGATCTGGTTGGAATAAGTGACGTAGAACCGTCCGCGCCGCCACAGCGCGGGCGCATGCAGCGTCATCTCCCAGCCGCGCACCAGCGCGCCCTCGACGGCGATCGGGAAATACATGTTCGATTCGCCGAGGTTCGCGTGGTCGAGGAAGTTATTCACGCGATTCTTGAAGGTGTCCACGTCGAGCGTCCAGCCGTTATACGGAATCGCGATGCCGAACTGGTGCTCCTCGTCGCGCTCGGAGGGAATGGGCGTGAAGGCGTTCTCGCCACCGGGGAGGCTGCCCGCGTAGTTCAACGCCGAACTCGACACGGTGAGGATCGGCGCGGGCTGGAAATAATGGCCATAGAAACCGCGCAGCACCCATTTCAGCCGCGGAATGCGCACCGTCGCGCCGAAGCGCGGATAGGTTGCGCTCTCATCGAGCCAGGCGCGGTAGATCGAGAACCGCTCGCCGCCGAGCAGCGTGATGTACGGCCCGAGCCGCAGATGATCGTCGAGGTAGAACTCGACGAGGCCCGCATCGGCGCTCGCCCGGCAGCTTGGCCCGCAGTTCGGTCCAGTGATGCTGAACAGATCGTTCTCGTTCTGGAAAAACGAGTAGAAGCCGCCGGAAAAGCTGTTCAAAAACGCGCTGGGGCCGGCGTCGAGCCGTGCATCGGCCTGGGCTCCGCCGTAGTTCGATTGCTGATGCCACGTGGTCGCCACGGGCAGGTCCGTCGGCCGCGAATCGTAATCGGCCAGATTGAAGTGGTAAAAGGGCGCCGCGGAAACAAGTGCCTTCGGCGAGATTGTATGCACCCAGTTGGCGATCAGGAAGGCGTCGCGCTCGGTTTGTCCGTCGCGCAAGCCGTAGGAGCAGTAATAATTCGATGCGCACTCGTAATCGGCTGGATTGGGATCGTACGGAACCTGAAAGAAGTCCGCGCGCATCTGTCCGTCGACACGCAGTTGATCTTTCGGCGTCTGGTTGCGCAGCAGCGAGGCAAAGCCGCTTTCGGAGTTGGTCGCGTCGTGGTCGATCGCGGCCACCGGCGTGGCCAGTCCGTAGTTCGCGCGCGATCCCGTGGCGCTTGCGTACCAGGCCGTTTTCGCCGAATGATCGCCCATGGCAAGCTGCGTCTCGCCGGTCGCGAGATTGCCCGCGTAGAGCATCAGCTCGGCTTCGCGATTGAACTCGAATCCATTGCGCGGCAGCACATTGAAGACGCCGTAGGTGCGGTCGCCCAGGTCGGCATCATAGCTGCCGCGCATCGTCTCCATCGAGTCAATATCTTTGGGATCGATCTGCGGGCCCACGTTCGAGGCGATCTTCGTATTTGGAATGGCCACGCCGTCGATCAGCCAGCTCGTCTGGTGGCCGCCGCGCATGTGCAGCATGTCGTGCGTCATGTACGCGCCGGGAACGTAGTCGGTAATCATCTCCATGCCGAGGGTGCGATCAGCGCCCGGCGTTTGCTCGATGGTTTGGCGCGTCATGAGCACGGTCGGCGTCACCGTGTCGGCTGCGTCCGTAACGCCGCTGACCTCGACTGACTGCGTGACGCCAGCCACGCCCAGCACAAAATGCAGCACAGGATTGGTGCCCGAAGCCAGACGGACGATTTGCGTCTGCGTTTGGAATCCTCTGGTAGCGACGGTCAGCCGGTAGACGCCGAGGGGCGCGGCCGGAAGCTCGAATTCGCCGTCCTCATTCGAGACGCCATGCAGCACAAAAGCCGAATCGGCTGCGTGCAGTGCAATCGCGGCTCCGACGATCGGCCGGTGCTCGGGATCATGCACCACGCCATGCACGACGGCGAAGACCGTGGCAAAAGCGCGTAACGAGGCGGCCAGCAGAATCCACGCCGGTAAAAAATGACGAACCTTCACAAAACACCCTCCGCGCGTTTGCCGTTCCTGCGCGGCCCGGCGGCAGCCGGTTTCTGCGGCTTCCAGTTATAGATGAATCAATCCGCGCTGTACGGCGGTGACGACGGCCTGGGTGCGATCATTCACATTCAGGCGCATCAGAATTACGCTGACGTGGCACTTGACCGTAGATTCGGTAATGCCCAACTCCGAGGCGATCTCCTTGTTGCTTTTGCCGCGGACGATCAGGTCGAGAACCTCGCGCTCACGGGCGCTCAGCTCCGAGTTCGGTACGCGCGCATGGAGGGCGCGTGTAACGGGCTGGGGCAGAAAACGCCCGCCGCCATGCACGCGGCGCAGAGCGCCGATCAGAGCCTCGTGCGGCATTCCTTTGACGATATAACTGCGCGCGCCAGCCTGGAGGGCCTGGTGAATGTCCTCGTCGCCCTCGTAAGTGGTCAGCACGATGAACTTCGCGTCGCGATGGCGGGCCATCACAGCGCGGATGGCCTCGACGCCGCTCATGCCCGGCAGCCGGAGGTCCATCAGCGTAATGTCCGGCAGGAGCCGGTCGAAAAGCTGGACAGCCTCTTCGCCGCTGCCCGCCTGGCCGACCACGGTCATGCCTGGCGTGGCGTCGAGAATCGCAGCGATGCCCACGCGCATGATGGGATGATCGTCGACGATCAGCACTTTCATCCTGGCCGGTTCTTTCACGCTCGTCTGCTCAATCATGATCTGTCTCCAGATTGCTCCACGGCTGCGCAGGATGTAAAGCGGCCTCCAGTTACGGAAATGGATCGCTCTGGATCGGTCCCGAAAAAGATTGAACCGGTTGGGCCACTTGCAACATTCAGTTTCGGAGTATCTTCCGGGGAATAACACCCCTCAGGGGCGAAAGCCCCATTCCTTCCAGACGGCTTACGGCACGACTCACGTCGTGTCCTTTCCAATCCTGCGAGGATCGATAGCAATCTGCAAGTGGCTGGGTTGTCCTCTCCCATCCGCATACTTTGCGGTTTGGCCGGAATGGCGCGAAGCCTGTCGTTTGGGCCGGATCCTCAGGCTGCGAAAAGGAACAGCGTGGAAAACGCAAAAACGCCGCCCGCAGGCGGCGCTTTTGTTCAACTGGCGAAAGTCCTACAGCGTGGATTCGATCTCAAAGCCCCAAGCCTCAAGCAAAGCCTCGGGGATATACTTCGAATTTTTGTTCCGTCGCGCCCACTCACGCAGGCGGGTGGACCGGATGTACTGATCCGGCGGCAGCTTGAACTCCTTGGTGATCTGCTCGAAG
>JAJYFB010000018.1:0-7956 GCA_021785495.1 Acidobacteriota bacterium
CGCAGATAGTCGGCGCGCTCCTCGGTCAGGGTCAGACAGATCAGGCCGCGGCCGTAGCGGGCCATAAAGTTAATGGCCTCGGGGGTGACGTATTCGGCGGCCAGCGTCAGATCGCCTTCGTTTTCGCGGTCCTCGTCGTCAACGACCACCACCATCCGGCCCGCGCGTATCTCGGCCAGCGCGCCGGGGACGTCGATGAATGGAGGCTCAATGGTGCGTGGACTGTGCGGCATGGCTGCACCCCTATTCTCGCCTAAGGCAACCCAAAACAGCAAAAACGCCGCCCCGGGCGGCGTTTTTGCTCAACTGGCAAAATAAAAACGAACCTACAACGTCGACTCAATCTCGAAGCCCCAGGCCTCGAGAAGAGCCTCAGGGATGTACTTGGAATTCTTGTTACGCCTTGCCCACTCCCGCAGGCGAGTAGACCGGATGTATTGATCCGGCGGCAGCTTGAACTCCTTCACAATTTGTTCAAAAGAAGTTACCGTGGGCACAACCGGCCCAATGGGCTCCGGCTTGCCCCAATTCGGGTTTCCACGACGCTTTGCCATCGATTTTTGTGTCCTCGAAAAGGTTTGCGGTTTGTCCTCGGTGGGGGGTGATAGCGATCAGATCCGAGGAACAATGAATGTTATTTTACGGATATTTTGTTCAAAAATCAATAGAAAAACGCACAAAAACCCAAGCGCTTGCCCTTTTTGCCCGTCGTCATGGCGTTTGCGCAGGGAGTCGGCCAAGGCGGCTCTGTTGGTTTGCCGTCGGCACAGGCTTCTCCCTTGTTTTTGCCAGGCTATTTGCTTCCCGCCGCGGTGCGCTCCGTTTCAAAGTCATCCATTTTTCAGACAATTCGAGATACGCCGCCTGGCTTCGAGTACCCGTTCCAGCGCTTCTTCGGCGGATGCGCCGACAGCCGAAAGATGGCCCATCTTTCGGCCTGCGCGGGGAGCTTTTTTCTCGTAGAGATGCAAACGCACGCCGGGCACGGCGAGCGCGGCGGCATAGTTCGGTTCGCCGTCGAGCCATCGATCGCCCAGCAGATTCGCGATCGCGCAGGGCGTGATCAGCTCCGTCGAGCCCAGCGGCAGATCGCACACGGCGCGCACCAACTGCTCGAACTGGCTGGTGGCCGAGCCGCGCTCGCTCTGGTGGTAGCTGTTGTGCGGCCGCGGCGCAAGCTCGTTGACGAAGAGTTCTCCGGCGCGCGTGACGAAAAGCTCGGCGCAGAGCAGGCCGACCAGATCGAGTTTGGCGACAAGACCGGCGGCCAGCGCTTCGGCGCGCGCTTCCAGCTCCGGCGCAACGCCGGCCGGCAGCACGCTCCAGGCCAGAATCTGGTCTTCGTGATGATTGCGCGCGGCCGGAAAGGCGCGCACCTCTCCCGATGGACTGCGCGCGGCCATGACGCTGATTTCGCATTCGAGATCGAGCGCTTTTTCGACAACCACCGGCCGTTCGCCCAGCGCGCTCCACGCCACGCCGAGATCGGATCCGTTCCCTGGCTGTATCCGCGCCTGTCCGCGTCCGTCGTAGCCGCCGCGGCCGATTTTCACGAAGACATCGCCGCCGAGGGCCGCCACGGCCTTGCGCAACTCGGCCTCGCTGCGCGCCAGGCGAAACGGGCCCACAGGAAAACCATTCTCCGCCAGCCACGGCTTTTGCAGCGTCTTGTCTTGAAGGATGCGAACCGGTTCGACGCCGGGATAGAGCGGCGCAAGGCTCGCGACCGCGCCGAGCGCATCGACGCCGATCTGTTCGATTTCCAGCGTGACCACATCGGCGCCTATGGCCAGCCGGCGCGCGGCCTCCACATCGTCCCAGCGGCCTACGACGGTCTCGTCGGCGACAAAGCTGGCCGGGCAGGCCGCCTCCGGGTCCATCACGCGCACGCGATAGCCCATGGTGCGCGCGGCCATCGCCGTCATGCGTCCCAACTGGCCGCCACCCAGAATGGCGAGAGTTTTTCCTGGTTGCAGAGCGGAGCCGCGGGTCACTTCGCCGGCTCCTCGCCGAGAGTCTGGCCGAGCACCTCTTCGGTGCGCGCGGCGCGCCAGGCGGTCAACCGCTCGTAGAGCGCACTGTCGGTCGCGGCCAGCATCTCGGCGGCCAACAGCGCGGCGTTGGCCGCCCCGGGCTTGCCGATGGCCAGCGTTCCCACGGGCACGCCCTTGGGCATCTGCACGATCGAGAGCAGCGAGTCGATGCCGTTCAGCATAGTGGCCGGAACGGGCACGCCCAGCACGGGCACCAGCGTTTTGGCCGCCAGCATCCCCGGCAGATGCGCCGCGCCGCCGGCTCCGGCGATGATCACGCGCAGGCCGCGCGCCCGCGCCGTCTCCGCGTACTCGAAGAGCCAATCCGGCGTGCGGTGCGCGCTCACGATGCGCGCTTCATAGGGAATCTCCAGCGCGCAGAGAATCTCCACGGCCGCCGCGAGCGTCTCGTAGTCGCTCTTGCTGCCCATCACCACGCCGACCAGAGGTTGTTGACTCATGGTGTGATTATACGAGGGGCCAAGCGTGCTCAACGAAGCCGTCCGCTTTCTTTCATGAACGCTGTGGCCGCCAGGAATTGGCTGAAGTCGAAGGACCCCGGTTGATGCCATAAAATATCACTGCACCAATTTTTTTCACACAGGATCTCTCGCATGGCTATCGAATTGAAATCGTCTCTTGCCGTTTCGCTGGAATCGGCCGCCGCCAGGGCTGGTCTCAAGCTGGTTTCCGTCGCCCCGGGCGTGAGCTTCGACGGCCGGGCCACGGCTGTTTTTGTGCTCGGACCGGCTGGCGATGCGGCAGCGAACCGCACCCTCCAACTCGAATTGAGCGAGGAGTTCGACTTCGAGGCTGGATCGCGCGGCTCGGAGCTTTTGCCGGTTTCTGCCCAGACCGACCTGCGGGCGGAGATGGAGGCGCATCTGGCGGCCGAGGCCAAGCGGCTGCGCAATCCACGGCCGGAGTGCGCGGTGACCCTGGGCGGGTTGCCCGTCGCCTTCGGCAAATTCGAGTGGCCCTTCCACCGCTCGACCTCCGGCTCGGATACCTACGTGGTTCACGGCGAGATTCACCTGGCCGACGGCGGCGAGCACAACCTTCACGCCAAGGTGGCCGCCAACGTCACGCGCACCTTTGCCGAGATCGTCCCGGCCATGGAACAGCCCTTCGCGGAAAGCTTTGTGTATAACGCCGTACGCAAGACGGTCGATATGGGCCAGCTCGAATTCCTGAAGTCTGCCAATCGCCAACCCGTGCCTGTGACCACGCGCTACTACAGCCGCTGGCAGAAGAAATTTATCTTTACCGAAACCGGCGACAAGGAGCGGCTGCGCTACCTCTTGAGCAAGATCTTCTGGCTCTCGGGCGCGCTCGGCGGCAACCGTCCGGTCTGGATCGCCGACCCGCGCGATGCGCAGTACCTGAACACGACCGCTGCCGATCTGGTGCGCATGGCCGGCGACGAGGCCGGCGAGGGATTGATGACGCTCGACGGCGAATTTGCCGCGGCCACGCCCGCGCTGATGGCGCGCGCCGAGGAGTACCGCGCCGCGCTCGCCAAGGCCCTCGACTTCACCAAGCCGAAGTTCAACGAGGAGATGCGCGCCGGCCACGCCAACATGTAGAGCGATGCGTTTGCATGGCTCGAAGCTTCGCCTCCGCTTGGTCGTGGGCCCAGGGTTGGCCCGCTGAGGTCACGCGCCGCTCACTCCGCTCAGCGTGGAGTGTTTCCGGAACGAGACACCATCGAAAGCCCGTCTGCTGCTCCCGTGCACCCTCGATTTGCCGGTATCTTTTACTGACGGCCCAGGTCGTTGCGCCAGAGGTGGCCGGTTTTTTCCAGCAGATGAATGGCGCAGTCCGGGCCCCAGGTGCCGGCAAAGTAGTTCGGGAAGACGTCGGGCGTTCTGGCGCCCCAGGCGTCGAGCAGCGGCTTGTAGAGCGCCCAATTGGTCTCGACGCCGTCGCGATGCGAGAACAGGGTCTGGTCGCCGAGCAGGGCGTCGAGCAGCAGCCGCTCGTACCCGTTGGCGCTCGATTTGCCGAAGGCCGATGCATAGTCGAAGTCCATGTTCACCGGACAGACGGCCATCTGCGAGGTCGTCGGCACCTTGGCGCCGAAGCGCAGGGCGATGCCCTCGTCGGGCTGGATGCGGATGGTGAGCAGATTGGGCTGAATCTCGGTGCAGGGGCCGGTCGCGTGCAGGCGGTTGAAGATCAACAGCGGCGGCTGCTTGAACTGGATGGAGATTTCCGTGGCGCGTTTACGGAGCCGTTTGCCGGCGCGCAGGAAGAACGGCACGCCCGCCCAGCGCCAGTTGTCGATGGACAGGCGCAGGGCGGCGAAGGTCTCCGTGCCCGACTCCGGGCTGACGCGCTCCTCATCGCGGTAGCCGATGACGCGCTCGCCGTTGACCAGACCCGGACCGTACTGGCCGCGCACCGCGTCCGTGACCGGAATCGAGGGAATGGCCCGCCAGACTTTGAGTTTTTCGCGGCGGACGCTGTCGGCCTCGAAACTCGACGGCGGCTCCAGCGCCACTAGGGCCAGCAGCTCCATCATGTGATTCTGCACCACGTCGCGCAGCGCGCCCGCCTTTTCATAGAACGGGCCGCGGCCCTCGACGCCGAGGGTTTCGGCCACGGTAATCTGCACGTGGTCGATGTAATTGCGGTTCCAGATGGGTTCGAAGATGCCGTTGGCGAAGCGGAAGACGAGCAGGTTCTGCACCGTCTCTTTGCCCAGGTAGTGATCGATGCGGAAGACCTGGTCCTCGTGAAAGACGGCGTTGACCTGCTGGTTCAGCTCGCGGGCCGAATCCAGATCGTGACCGAAGGGCTTTTCGATGACCACGGCGGCGTGGCCATTGTCCGGCTGCGCCATGGCCTGCGCGCCCAGGTTTTCCACAATGCCGGCAAAAAATTCGGGCGCGGTGGCCAGATAGTAAAGCCGGCCGGGGCCGATGTTTCTTTCCGCGGCGAGGCGGTCGAGTTCGGCCTTGAGGCTGGCGTAATGCGCCGGGTCGTCGAAGTGGAGTGGAAAATACGAGATGTGCTCGACAAAACTCGCCAGCTTGGGGTCCGCGGCGTCCACGCCGCCAAACTCGACGATGCCGGCGAGCATCTCGGCCGCAAACGCATCGCCCAGGGCGCGGCGCGCCACGCCGACGATGGCGAAGCGATCGGGCAAAAGATTCGCCTGGTAGAGATGAAAAAGCGCCGGCAGCAGCTTGCGTTTGGTCAGGTCGCCGGAAGCGCCGAAGATGACCAGAACGCCGGGATCGGGAATGCGCTCGCCGCCTTTGGGCATTTGCGAAAGGTCTTCGGCGCGGACGCTCATGTGCATGGTGGCCATGAAAAGACTCCGAAAAGCAGCTTCTGGTTGCCAGCTTCTGGCTGGTAGCTGTAAAAAAATCCGATCGTTGAGCTTGCTGGCAGAGGAGCCACCTGCCAGCAAGCTCCGCCTCGCGCAGCGACTGCGGCAAGACGGGGCGTAAAACCCCGACTGCCGCAACACACAACGAATGTTCTCTCGCTGACGGGCCAGAAGCTAGAGGTAGGCGGCTAGAGGCTGCCCTTTACGCCTTCGCTTTTGCGAAGCGCTTGTCAATCTCGTTCCAGTTGACGACATTCCACCACGCGGCCAGATAGTCCGGGCGGCGATTCTGGTACTTGAGATAGTAGGCGTGCTCCCAGACGTCGTTGCAGAGGATGGGATAGAGTCCCTGCGAGACGGGCGTGTCCTGGTTGCCGGTGGTCACGATCTTCAGCTTGCCGCCGGTGAAGACCAGCCAGCCCCAGCCGGAGCCGAACTGCTTGGTCGCGGCCTCGTTGAAGGCCTTTTTGAACTCCTCGAAGCCGCCAAAGTCGGCCGCGATCTGCTGGGCGATCGCGCCGGTGGGCGCGCCGCCCACGCCGGGCGCGTTCACCGGGCCCAGAATGCTCCAGAAGAGGTTGTGATTGGCCGTGCCGCCGCCATGGTTGCGCACTGCGGTACGAATGGCTTCGGGAACCGCATCAAGATTGGCCAGCAGTTCGTCCACGGACTTTGCGGCAAGCTCGGGATGATT
The DNA here is from genome assembly GCA_021785495.1 of Acidobacteriota bacterium. Classification (GTDB taxonomy): domain Bacteria; phylum Acidobacteriota; class Terriglobia; order Terriglobales; family Acidobacteriaceae; genus Telmatobacter. Next base: position 6,065 of record JAJYFB010000018.1, read on the forward strand.
GGCCACGGCGGCGTTCAGGTTGTTCACGTAGGCCTGATGGTGCTTGTCGTGGTGCAGGTGCATGGTCTCGGCGTCGATGTAAGGCTCCAGCGCGTTGTAGTCGTAGGGGAGGGGCGCAAGTTCGTAGGCCATCGGGGAATTTCTCCTTGGTTCGGATTGTACTCGGTGAAAGCTGCTTTGCGTGTATACAGATGGATGCAGATCGCACGGCGGAGGGTGCATGAAAGTTTCCCGAATCGTCTAGAATCCCGATGGGAGATCATTGCGCGACGGCGCCGCGGGCCAGCCTGCTGCTGGCGGTGTGTTGCCTGTCGGCGCTATCGAAAGCGCCTGCGAGCTGCGCAGCGCGGGCCTGTTCGCGCGGAAGATGGGCTTCTGGCTCCTGGCGGTGCTGAACCTGAGAGTGATTGTGGGCGCATGGAAGAAGAAAACCGTGGAAAATGGACAAGAACAGGAAACCCTGGCCGGAATTTCAGGTCAGCCATCGGCAGAAACAAACCATGAGGGCTGATGCGCAGGAAATGCGCCGCCCGTGGAGTTGCGCGGACGGAAGAGCAACTGACTGCGAAACCGCGCGTCCGGCGAGCCCTCCGAGGTGAGAAACTGGAGTTATGAGCGAGACACCGAAGTTTGAAGTCATCGACCGCCGCAAGATGAAGGCGGAGGAAGAAAAGGAAAGCGGCGTTGCGACGCCGGCCGAGAAACCGGCCGCGGCAGAGCCCGCCGGGCCGGCGCCCGGACCGCGCCTCGTCGTCAACGAGTCCCGGCAAGACGCCGGGGAGCCGAAGTCGGCCGCAGGGGAGCCGGACGACGAGTTGCCGCCGGGGCCCTCGGCCGAAGAGAGCCGCCGGCAAAAGGCCGCCTACGACGCTTCGGCGCAGCGCATCGACGATCTGATTCGCGCGCAGAATCCCGCCCTTGGGCCGCAGCCGCCGATGAGCTTCGAGAGCCTGGTGCAGCAGTTCTACCTGAGCGCCATGCTGCAGATGGGCGCGGGCACGCAGGAGGGCCAGCGTCCGCGGGTGGACATCGTGGGTGCGCGGGCGACGATCGATCTGCTGGGAGTGCTGGCCGAGAAGACCAAGGGCAACCTGACTCCGACGGAGGACCGCATCCTGCAGTCTGTTCTCTTCGAACTGCACATGGCCTTCCTGGAGTTAAGCAGCATGGTGACGGTGCAGAACGTGCCTCCGCCGCCGCCGAAGTAGAACAACTGCTAGCTGCTAGCTTCTAGAAGCTAGCTTGTAGATATTAGCTGGATTTGCAGGGCGCGACGCCATCGCAGCCTGTGGTGAAAGGATGTTGAACGCAATCAACATCCCGCAGGGGCTAAAGCCTTGTTCATTCCAGCCCATTTACGGCACGACGGAAGTCGTGCCCTTTCAGAACGCGGCTTGCACCACAGGCTGGTAGCGCATTCAATTGCACGATTGCACGCAGATCGTTTTTTCAGCAGCCGTACAAGCCGGCATCCTTGCCGCAGGCAGCAGCTTTTGGTTTTTTCGCTTTTTACTAGAAGCTAGGAGCTAGAAGTTAGGAGCTAGAAGCTAGAAGCTCATTATGGACGCGACGCTGACATTTTTAGGAACGGGAACCTCGATGGGGGTTCCGACGCTCGGCTGCCGCTGCGCGGTCTGCGTCTCGGCCGACGCGCGCGATCGCCGGCTGCGTCCCTCGGCGCTCGTGCGCTGGCGCGAGCCGGAGAGCGGCCTCGAACGGGTCGTCGTCTTCGACACCGGGCCGGATTTTCGCACGCAGGCCCTGCGCGAGCAGGTGACGCACGTCGATGCGGTCTTCTACACGCACGGCCACGCCGACCACATTCTCGGCATGGACGATCTGCGCCCGTTGAGCTTCCAGGCCGGGCGGCAAGGTGCGCCGATTCCCCTCTT
>JAJYFB010000018.1:7966-29836 GCA_021785495.1 Acidobacteriota bacterium
CGATTCTGCGCCAGGTCTACGCTTACACCTTTTCTCCGCAGGCTACCTATCCCAACCGGGCGCGCGTCGCGCTCGAACCGCTGGCCGAGCGCAACCGCGTGCATGGCGTCGCGTTCGCGGCCATTCCGCTGCTGCACGGCGCGATGCAAATTCACGGCTTCCGCTTTGGCAATGCCGCGTATCTAACGGATGTGAGCGCGATCCCCGAGGAGAGCTTCGCGCTGCTGGCCGGCGTCGAAGTGCTGATTCTTTCCGCGCTGCGCCATCATCCGCATCCCACGCATGCCACGCTGGCGCAGTCGCTCGCCTGGTCGCAGCGGATCGGCGCGCGCCAGAGCTGGTTCACGCACATCGCGCACGAACTGGGCCACGAAGAGACCAATCGTAGATTGCCGGCCAACGCACAGTTGGCCTGGGACGGGTTGAGCGTGCCCGTAGCGCTATGAGCGGCCTGTGCCTCCTCAAGGGCGGCGCGAAGCAGAGCGCGATGCGCGTCTTTCGCTCACTCGGCGAGATTCCCGCCGGCTTGGGCCCCACGGTCGCCTCGGTCGGCAACTTCGACGGCGTGCATCGCGGCCACCGCGCGATTCTGGCCGCGGCGATCGCCGAGGCGCGCGCCTGTGGAGTGCAGGCCGTGGCCGTGACCTTCGATCCTCACCCGGAGCAGTTTCTGCGCCCCGGCCAGGCGCCCCGGCTGATCGCCCCGAACGGCGAACGGCTGCGCTGGCTGGCCGAAACGGGCATCGATGCGGCGCTGGTGCTGCCGTTCGACGCCGCGCTCGCCCGCCTGAGCCCGCGCGCCTTTGTCGAGCAGATTCTGGTGGGCGCGCTCCAGGCGCGCAGCCTGCACGAGGGGCGGAATTTTCGCTTTGGGCGCGGCGCCTCGGCCGGCGTTGAGGAACTGGCCGCGATGGGCGCCGAACTGGGCTTCGCGGTCCATGCCCACGAGGCGGTGCGCGTGCGCGGCCTGGAGGTCTCCAGTTCCGCGATTCGCGCGCTCGTCACCGCAGGCGACATACGCCGGGCGCGCTGGCTGCTGGGCCGGCCCTTCGCCGTGCTCTCGACGCAGGCGCGCGGACGCGGCATCGGCACGCGGCTCGTGGTGCCCACCGTCAATCTGGCCGCGTACGAGGGCCTTCTGCCCGGCTTCGGCGTCTACGTCACCCGGCTTGCGATCGGCGAACGCGCCTTTCAGGCGGTGACGAATGTCGGCAACCGGCCAACCTTCGGCGAGGCCTCTTTCGCCGTTGAATCGCACCTTCTCGACTTCGAGCCGATGGAAATCGCGGCCGAAACGCCGGTCGAGCTGACCTTTCTCCACCGGCTGCGCGGTGAGCGCACCTGGCCTTCGCCGGAGGCGCTGAAAGCCCAGATTTTCAAGGACATTGCCCGCGCTCAACGCTTCTTCCGTCTGACGAAGTGATTTCCCGTACCGCCCGGAACCTCCGGGAATGTTCCTCTCGTAACTGTCCTTTGTCGAAACACACTCTTCCCCCTCTCATTTGAAGCCGATTCAGCCTGTAGTGTTTCGCAGCGTCGGGTCCGCGGACCTGTCCTGCGGCGGCTGTTGACGCGGCGGCTGTTGCCGTCGAGGCAATCGTTGACGCGACGGATTGATTCGCGGCGCAGGGACTCTCTGCGTCCCGGAGGGCGCGGCGTGGGCGCTTTGCATCGAAAGGAAAGGTTGCGACATTGAACCCCTCTGAAGCCGAAGAAAAGGCCGGCAAGATCTACGAAATGAGTTCGGGCGCCGAGCGCGAACGCGGCCTGGCGATTGCGATCGTCGATGCGGACTTCGAACGCGGCAACGCGGTCTCGTCGATCCTGTGCACGATGCGGCCCAACGGCGTCATCCCGCGCGTGACGCGGCTCACCGGGGTGGAGAATCCGTTCGTCCTCAAAAACCAGGGTCTGGACGTGGTGATGATCGCTCTCGACGGCGACAAGGATCGCGCGATGCGGACGATCGAGGCGCTCGGTCACGCCGAGGGGATGTTTCTGATCGTCTACGCCGAGCACGCCGACGGCGACCTGCTGATCCGGTGCATGCGGGCCGGCGTGCGGGAGTTTCTGCACTATCCGTTCGAGCAGGGCATTCTCGAAGATGCCTTCCAGCGCAGGGAGTTGCACTCCGGTCGGGAGCAGGACGCAAAAAAGCCTGTCGGCAAGCTGTTTGTCTTTCTCGGCGCCAAGGGCGGCTCGGGCGTATCGACGACGGCCTGCAACTTTGCCCTGGAACTGGCGATCGAGTCCGAACGCAAAACGATTTTGGTCGATCTCGATCTTCCGCTGGGCGACGCCGCCCTGTTTCTGGGCGTGCGCAGTGAGTTTTCCACCTTGAATGCGCTGAGCCAAGGCGAGGATCTCGACGCGACGTATCTCTCGAAGCTGCTCACCCGGCACGAATCGGGCCTGCAGGTTCTGGGCGCGCCGGGCCGCTATCTGCGCGTGCCGCCGCCGGGGTCGCAGGTGGATCAGTTGCTGGTGGTGGCCTGCAGCGCCTTCGAGTACGTCGTGGTCGACGCCGGCGCCCGGCTGGAACTGCTGGACACGCGGCTTTTCGAGATGGCTTCCACAATCTACCTGGTCACGCAGGTGGGCGTCGCCGAACTGCGCAACTCCAATCGGCTGATTACCGAGTGCCTGCAGGATTTCGACGACAAGCTGGAGGTGGTCCTGAACCGCTACTCGGGTGAGGTCTTCGGCATCGACGACAAGGCCATCGAAGGCGCTCTCACCCGGCCCGCGCAGTGGAAAATTCCCAACGACTACCGGGCCGTGAGCCGCATGCAGAACACCGCCGAACCGCTGCAATCGTCGCAGATTCGCCGCGCCTTCAAGCGCATGGTGGCTGCGGCCACCGGCGGCTCCGAGCAGGAACCCAAGAGAAAAACCAGTCTGCTGGGGCTTCTGAGCGCCTAGACGCTGCCGCTTCGCACGCCTGTCGGCCGCTCAGGGAGGCGCCCGCACTTTCTGCACTACTCCCCACTCTCCGCTTTTCGGTACACTGATCGTTGGGGGGAAGGTTTTGGCCACGGTTGTTGCGCGCTATGCGGCTGCGGCGGTCACTGATTGTGGCCGCAAGCGACCGTCCAACGAGGATGCCTTCGGCTACTCCGTCGAGCACGGTTTTTACGTGGTTTGCGACGGCATGGGCGGCGCCGCCGCCGGTGAAGTGGCCAGTTCTCTCGCCGTCGACGAGTGGATGCGTGTGCTCACCGGGCGCGACGCCGCGCATGCTCTGCGCGACGAGGCCGCGCTCGCCGTTACCGCCGCCAACACGGCCATCTTTCAGCGCGCGTGCCACAGCCGCAACCTGAGCGGCATGGGCACCACGCTGGTGGCGCTCGTGGCCGAAAACGGCCACGGCTGGATGGTCAACGTCGGCGACAGCCGCGGCTACCGGATGCGCGCCGGACGCCTGGAACAGATCACGCTCGATCACTCGCTCGTCGAGGAACAGGTGCGCATGGGCCGCATGACCCGCCAGCAGGCTGAGCACTCGCCTTTCAAAAACGTGATTACGCGCGCCCTGGGCACGCAAAACGTGGTCACTCCTGATTTCTTCGAGCTTGAAACCGAGCCCGGCGATTTTTACCTGCTCTGCTCCGACGGCCTCACGCGTGAACTTGCCAATACGCAGATCGAAGCGATTCTTCAGCTCGCTCTGCCGCTGGAAGCGCTTTGTGCGCGCCTGGTCGAGGCCGCCAACAAGGCCGGTGGCCACGACAACATCACCTGTCTTCTGGTCCGCGCCGAAGCCTGACTTCCGGGCCTGTTGCGATACTCTGAATCCTTGAATCTCCAGGAAAACATCCCGCTGGCGTCCAGAACGACCTTCGGCATCGGCGGCCCGGCGCGGTGGTTTGCCGAGGCGTCGAGCGAGGCAGAGGTCGCTGAAGCCTGCGCCTGGGCGCGGGCGCGCGATCTGCCGCTCTTTGTGCTCGGCGGCGGCAGCAATCTCCTCGTCGCCGACGCGGGCTTCCATGGCCTTGTCCTGTGCATCGCCCTTGCAGGCATTGCGCTGGACGGCGACCGGCTGCAGGCCGCGGCCGGCGAGCCCTGGGAGCGTTGCGTCGAACAGGCGACTGAGGCCGGTCTGGCCGGCATCGAGTGCCTGGCCGGCATTCCCGGCTCCGTCGGCGGAACGCCGGTGCAGAACGTGGGCGCTTACGGACAGGAGGTGGGCGCGGTCATCGAGCGCGTGCGTACCTTCGACCGCGCGGCGCAGAAGTTTGTCGAGTTTCCGAACGTCGCGTGCGGCTTTGCCTATCGCCGCAGCCGCTTCAATTCGGCGGATCGCGGGCGCTTCGTGGTCACGCGCGTCGATTACCGCCTGCGCCCCGGCGGCGCGCCCGCCCTCGGCTACGCGGACCTTGAACGGCATTTTGCTCATCACTCCGGCGCGCCCACGCTCGTTGAAGTGGCCGAGGCCGTGCGCGCCATCCGCCGCGCCAAGGGCATGTTCATGATCGAGGGCGACCCGGACTGCCGCAGCGCGGGCAGCTTCTTCAAGAACCCGGCCGTGGCGCCGGAAGCGGCCGAACGCATTCGCGCGATCGCCGGCGCGGTGCGCGCCTATCCCGCAAGCGATGGCCTGGTCAAGATTTCCGCCGCCTGGTTGATCGAGCAAGCCGGCTTTGCGCCCGGCTTTGCCTTGGGCGCGGCCGGCATCTCCTCGCGGCATACACTGGCCCTCGTCAATCGCGGCGGCGCAACGGCGGCAGAGATTCTGGCCCTCGCCGAGACGATTCGCTCCACCGTCGAACAGCGCTTCGGCATCCGCCTGGAGATGGAGCCGGACCGGGTGGGGTTTGATTGATTCCGCTCTTCGGCGTTGCTGCACGACTTTCCATCCTCTTTCGCGAAACGACGTTTCTTCCACAGTGATCCCGGCGCGTTTCCTGCTCCGAAACGGTAAAATCGCTCCAGACGGTTCCATCCGTCCGGGCTTTCCGCGGCCCGCAAGGAGACTCGCTCGCATGGGCTACCAGGTTCTGGCCCGCAAATATCGTCCGCAGCGTTTTGGCGACGTGGCCGGCCAGGACCACGTGACGCGCACCCTGCTCAACGCGCTCCAGCAGAATCGCATTGCGCATGGCTACATCTTTTCCGGCCATCGCGGCATCGGCAAGACGACCATCGCGCGCATTCTTGCCCAAGCGTTGAACTGCGGGGAAAGCATCGGCTCCGAACGCCGGCCGACGCCCGAGCCCTGCGGCCTGTGCGACGCCTGCGTCGAGATACGCCAGGGCAACGCCGTGGACGTAATCGAGATCGACGCGGCCACCAATCGCGGCATTGACGAGATTCGCGAGCTGCGCGATGCGGCGCGTTATTCGCCAGCCCGCGACCGCTATAAAATCTACATTCTCGACGAGGCCCACCAGATCACCGAAGCAGCCTTCAACGCGCTGCTGAAGACCCTCGAAGAACCTCCGGCGCACGTCGTCTTCATGATGGCGACGACCGAGCCGGAAAATATTCCGCAGACCATCCGCTCGCGCTGCCAGCACTTCAGCTTTCACGCCGTCAAGTTCGACGACATTCTGACGCAGTTGAAGACCATCGCCGCCGAGGAGAACGTCGCTGCCGAGGATGAAGCATTGGCGCTGCTGGCCGAAGCCGGCGACGGCTCCATGCGCGACGCGCTCTCCATCATGGATCAGGCGATCGCCTCGGCCCCGCTTGAAGACGGACGCCCCCGGCTCGAAGCCAGCCAGATTCGCGACTTGATGGGTTCGGTGCCCACGACGGTCTTCGAGCGGCTGCTGGAGGCCGTCGCCGCCGCGCAAAGCGTTCCGCTGATGGAGCAGTTGAACGGGTTGCTCAACGCCGGTCACAGCCCACTCTCGCTGGCGCGGCAGATGGTGCGCTATCTGCGCAACGCGTTGATGGCGAAACTGGGCGGCGAGCAGACGGAGTTGCTGGCCATTTCGGCCGACGAACGGGCGCGGGCCGCGCGCACGGCCATGCTCTTCAGCGAAGAAGAGCTGACGCGCAACCTGCAGATCGTCCTGCGCACCTTCGACGATCTGAATTACCGGCAGGAGCAGCGTTTTCATTTGGAACTGGGCCTGCTCAAGCTGATTCACGCGCAGCGGCTGCTGCCGGTCGAAGAGTTGCTGAGCCGCATCGCCGGCGGCGGTCTGGCCCTGCCCGCATCGCCGGGTGAAGCGCCGCGCGCAAACGCGAGTTCAGCGTTTGGCGGCGCGCGCCCCTCTACGGCGACGGCCAACGCGCCCGCGCGGCCATCGGGCGGCTGGAGCCCCACTCCAGCCGCGCGCCCCGGCGCAAGCTCTGCATCGGGCGCTGGCACGGGCCGCGCACATTCCCAAGAAAATGCCGTCGCCAGCCGTCCATCGCCCGCAGCCGGAGAACATTTGTCGGCGGCGCGCGAACGTTCGCCCTTCCCCGCCGTCGGCGCGCAGGCGCAAAGCTACGCCGCAGCCGAGGCGCGCACCGAGGGCTCGCTGGCCGTGGCGCCACGGGCAGAACCGGCTCCGATTGCCGCGCCGCACTCCGGTGCGATGCCGGGCGTGGACGCGATCCGCCTGGCGATTGCCGAGGCGCTGGCCGCCGCCGGGCACAGTTCGGCTGCGCAACTGCTGGAGAATGGCACTTGGCGGCTGGAAAGCACGAGCGTGCATGTGGCCGTTCCGGGCCTGGGCAAAAAGATGATCGACCTGACGGTCAACGCCGACGCCCAGAAGATTATCCGCCAGGAATTGCAGCGGCTGGGCGCGCCCGCGCGCTTTCTCGTTGCGCCCGGCGAGGGCAAAGCGGCTGGCGCAAGCGTCGCAGCCGCGCCGCTTGCACCCTCCGGCGCCGCACAGGAGGCCGCGCTTGCGCACCCTCTGGTCCGCCGCGCACAGGAGATCTTCAAAGCCGAGATCCGCAGCGTCGTTGATCTGCGGCAGAGTTGAAGCGATACGAGGAGTCCCGTTCAACCATGTTCAATCCGCTCAAGATCAACGAAATGCTTTCCCAGGCCGGCGCGATGCAGGAGCAGTTGCAGCGCAAGCTCGGCGAGACCGTGGTTGAAGCCACCAGCGGCGGCGGTGCGGTGAGCGCAACGATGAACGGCAAAAAGGAACTGCTCAAGCTGCGCATCGATCCGGCGGCGGCGATGAGCCTGAGCGGCAACCAGCCGGACGTGGAAATGCTCGAAGACCTGATCGTGGCCGCCATCAACGAGGCCGGCCGCAAGGCTGACGCCGCGATCCAGTTGGGGGTCAAAGGGATGCTCGGCGGCTTGAATCTGCCGGGAATCGGCGGCTGAAGCTGGAGAGCAACGCTCGACCGGTTCGAACACTGAAGGGGCACAGCGTGCGTGGTTGCTGATCAATTCAACCGGATCAGCGGGGTCATCCCTGGGGGAACGTCGTCCCCGGGGCGCGGCTTGGATCGGGCCGCAAAACGAGTGGAATTGACGGGGCTTTCGCCCCAGAAGGAAACAAACCGTGGCGCGCTACGCCGAACCGATGGCCCGGCTCATCGAAGAACTGAAGAAACTGCCCGGTGTGGGCACGAAAAGCGCGCAGCGTTACGCCTTCCACATTCTGCGCGCCAACGACGAAGACGCCGCCGCCCTGGCCGAGGCCGTACGCAATCTCAAGGCCAGCCTGCGCCTCTGCTCGATTTGCAACAACGTGACGGATGTCGATCCGTGCGTCTATTGCACCAGCCCAGTGCGCAACCGGCGTCTGGTCTGCGTCGTCGAAGAGGCAACCAACGTCGCCGCCGTCGAGCGCACGCAGAGCTATCAAGGCGTTTATCACGTTTTGCACGGGACGCTCTCGCCGCTGCACGGCGTGGGCCCGGATCAGTTACGCGCGCAATCGCTGGTCGCCCGCGTTGAACGCGGCGAGATTGACGAGGTGATTCTGGCCACCAGCCCCACGCTCGAAGGCGAGGCCACGGCCCACTGGCTGGCCAGTGCGCTGCGCGGACATGCCGTCCGGATGACGCGGATCGCCACCGGCGTTCCCGCCGGCAGCGACATCGAGTACGCCGACGAGGTCACGATGGCGCGAGCGCTCGAAGGCCGCCGCGAGTTGCGCTAGCCCAGGAAAATCCATGCGGTTTTAGCCCCTGTTTTCTCAGCTTTGTCGCTCTCGCCGGTCTTGCGTGGTGTGTGCTCCGCCTCTCAAGTGATGCCTTTCAGATCCTGCAATCGCCAATTGAATTTTCCAAAGGATCCAGAGGCCTGAAATGTATTTGCGCCGGCGCTGGAGTCTTTCCGCACCCTCCGCATCGGATCGGGCGCGGCTTCGCGATAAGCTAGAAACAGGAGTGAGCGGCTACCCCATGTTTCCCTGCAAAGAATCCACCCTTGCCGTCCACGCGGGCCAGCATCCCGACCCGCAGACGGGCGCAGTCAACGTTCCGATTTACCTTTCTTCCACCTTCGAGCTGACCGGCATCGGCAGCGACCGCGGTTGGGATTACTCGCGCGCCGGCAATCCCACGCGCGACCGCCTGGAGACGGCCCTGGCCGCGCTCGAAGGCGGCCTGAGCGCCCACGCCTTCACCACTGGAATGGCGGCCATCGCCGCGCTGGTGGCCCTGCTGCGCACCGGCGACCACGTCGTCTGCTCGCGCGACGTTTACGCCGGCACCGTGCGGCTTTTCGACCAGATCGTCTCCGGCTACGGCATCCAGATCGAATACGTGGACACAAGCGACCTTCAGGCCGTCGAAGCGGCCATGAAACCGAACACGAAGCTGGTGCATATCGAGACGCCCAGCAATCCTCTGATGGTGCTTACGGACATTGCGGCGGTGGCCGAGATCGCCCACGCCCACGGGGCCGAGTTGAGCGTCGATAACACCTTCATGTCGCCCGTGCTGCAGCGCCCGCTCGCACTCGGCGCCGACATCGTGATGCACTCGACGACGAAATATCTCAACGGCCACTCGGACGGCCTGGGCGGCGCGCTCATCGGCTCCAAGCCCGAGCACAAGGAACGGTTTCTGCTGGTGCAAAAGGCCGCCGGTGGTGTGTTGTCCCCCTTCGAGTGCTTCCTGGTGCTGCGCGGCATCAAAACCCTGCCGCTGCGCATCCGCCAGCACGAGGAGAACGGCCGCGCCGTGGCCGAGTTTCTTGCCGCGCACCCGAAGGTGACCAGACTCGCCTACCCCGGCCTCAAAAGCCATCCGCAGTACGAACTGGCCTGCCGCCAGCAGCGCGGCTTCGGCTCGATGATGAGCTTCGAGTTGAACTCGCGTGCCGAGGCGGAGCAGTTCCTGAAGAGCATCAGAATCTTTCTGAACGCCGAGTCGCTGGGCGGCGTCGAATCGCTCGCCTCGCACTCGGCCACGACCACGCACGGCTCGGTCAGCGAAGAGGTGCGCCAGCGGATGGGCATCAATCAGGGCCGCATCCGCCTCTCCATCGGCATTGAGGACAAGGAAGACCTGATCGCCGATCTCGACCAGGCGCTCAAGGCGGTGTAACTCGTCATGCCGCACGCGCTGCTGCTGCTCGCCCTCGACACCTGCGGACCCTCGGGCTCGGTGGCGCTGGGGCGCGTCGCCGAAGGACGCCTCGAACTTCTCGGCCAAAAGGAGCTGGCCGGCCGCAGCTACGCGGCCACGCTGATTGCGGCCGTCGCCGAACTGCTCGACTCGGCCCGGCACGACATCGGCAGCCTCGACGGCATCGTCGTCGTCAATGGTCCGGGCAGCTTCACCGGCGTGCGCGTAGGCGTCAGCGCCGCCAAGGGGCTGGCGCAGGGCGCGGAAATTCCCGTCGTCGCGCTCTCACGGCTGGAAGCGCTTACGCACAAGGCCGGCGTTGCTTCGGCTGCGCTCGACGCCCATCGCGGCGAGATTTACCTGCGCCTGGAGCGCAGCGGCGAAGCCCCCGTCGAACTTCTGGCCGGCCTCGAAGAGCTTGCGGCCATGCCGGCGGCTCCCGCGCGCATCGCCGTCTGCGACGACGCGGCGGCTGCGCTGCTGGCCCGCCTGTGGCCGCAAATCGAGCTCCTGCGCACGCCGCCGCCGCTTGCCTCGGAGGCGCTAGTTCCCGGTGCGGAACTGTTGGCCGCAGGCCGCGCCGTCGATCTGGCCCTGCTCGATGGCCACTACCTGCGCCGTTCCGACGCCGAGATCTTCGGCAACGACCTTGCCGCCCAGGCCGCGCGGGCCGAGGCGCAGCGCGCGTGAACGAGGAGATCGCAATCCGGCCCATGACGGCCGCCGATCTGGCTCAGGCCGCCGCCATTGCCGCCGTTCTGCCCGAAGCGCCTCGCTGGCCGCCTTCAGCCTATCGCACTGCAATCGATTCCGCCTCCACGCCGCGCCGTATCGTCCTGGTCGCCGCCGGAGTGCGGTCGGGGCCGGTTCATGGCTTTGCGGTCGCCAGCCTCATCCCGCCGCAGGCCGAACTGGAAACCATCGCCGTCGCTGCTCGCAGCCAGCGACAGGGCATCGGCCGGCGTCTTCTGATCGCTCTCGCAGCCGAACTTCTGGCCGCGGGCGCAAACGAGCTTCTTCTGGAAGTACGCGCCTCGAACCGGGCGGCAATCGCGCTTTACCGCTCACTCGGCTTCGCCGCGACAGGCCACCGGCCGGGCTATTATCGCGATCCCGTGGAAGACGCCGTGCAGATGCGGCAAAGCCTGGGATGAGCGCCGTGCGTCCTCGAAGCGGCGAGCCCCGGCGCCACCAGAAGCACCCTGCCGACAGAAAATTTCGATCAAACTCGATTGATTTCGTGTAGTCTCGTTGTGTTATGCGTAGAACTGTTATTTTATCGCTGGCGACAATCGCCATGTGCGCGATGGTGCGTCCGGCCGCCGCGCAAAAGTTTCTTCCCAAGTCCATCCAGTTCACGGGTGATCCGGAGTACAGCAACGCAGAGTTGATGGCCGCCGCCGGGCTTCAAAAAGGCGTGGTCCTTGGCTATGCCGAGATGCAGAATTTCAGCAAGCATCTGCTGGCGACCGGCGCTTTTGCCACCGTTGCTTTCAAGTTCGACGGTCAGGATCTGATCTTTCTGCTTACGCCTTCCACGGATATGTATCCCGTCCGGCTCGAAAATCTTCCGCTCACGCCCGGCAGCGATCTCGACGCCAAAATTCACGATCTGGCTCCCCTCTATCACGGCAAGGTTCCCGCCGAGGGGGGATTGACGGACGAGGTCGGTGCCGCGCTCCAGAAGATGCTCGCGGAGGAAAACCTGCATGCCACGGTCGTGGCGCTTACGGCCTTCGATCCATCGACGCACAAGCAGGCTGCGGTCGATTACACGATTTCCGCACCGCCGGTTCATGTCGAGATCGCGCGAGTGGACGGCGTTTCCGATGCATTTCGACCCAAAGTACAGGCGGTTCTGGACGAGGCTACGAAGAATCCGTTCTCCACTGCGGAAACGGCCGGCAACCTTGAGCGGCCCGTCGAACAGTTCTATGACGATCGGGGCTACGCGGCCGTCCAAGTTCAGGCCGCTCGTGCGGGCGATCCGGCGCTTACCTCCGACGCCATCGTTGTGCCCTTCGCGATTCAGGTTCAGGAAGGGAAAGTCTATAAAATCGCCTCGGTCCAGTTGCCGCCCGGCGCGCCGGTGACGCAGGCTGAGATCGAAAAGATGCTGAATTCCCCCTCCCCACAGCTACAAGGCGTGAAAGTGCGCTCCATTTGGGAGCTTCTCGCCTCGCGCTACCACAACGAGGGCTACCTCGATTGCAAGGTGACGCCCCATGCCGCCTTCAACGAAGCGGACACCACCGTGCGCTATACGGCCGAAATCGCGCCCGGCCCCGTCTATCGTATGGCCTTCGTCAAATTCGACAACGTCACCGACCAACTGCGTACTCTCCTGCTCCACAACTGGGAGATGATGCCCGGCGATCCCTTTGACGAGAGCTACGTTGCGAACTTTCTCGTCAAGGCGCAACAACAGGATTCGGTGCTTCGACGATCCCTTGCCGGCGTCTGGGCTCGATACGATGTTTCAGCCAATCCTGACACGCACGAGGTGAATGTGACGATCCGGCTGGAAAGACGTTAGCCGGGGCATTTCGTGCCGCCGTTCGACAGTATCTTCAAGCCCTGCAAATGGTTGCATGAATTCCGTGGATTGGCCGCCATCCCCTCGGAACCGCCCTGCCAACGACGTTCTTTCGAGAATCTTCCATTTTCGGTTACTCTCGGTGATTTTCTCGCTTGCCGAATCAGCCAAAACGGCGATATATGTAAATGTTCGATGAAATACGGCGCACCCGGCCGAAAAGCCTTACCGGGCCGCCGACGGAGGTGCTTGATGGATGAAATCCAGGGTTCCACGCTGAGCGTTGAGCTCGATCGCCTGTATGCCGAACATCGCCGTTACGCTCAGCGTCTGGAAGAGTTGCTGCAAAAGCCCTACCTCAACGAAGACGAGCAGCTCGAAGAGGTCCGCCTCAAAAAACTCAAGCTGCACGCCAAGGATCTGATCCACGCCATCGAGCGGCAGATGCCGGTCGCGGTCTGACCCGGCGGTCGAGCGCGGTCCGTGGGCTTTTGCGGTTCAGCAAACCGGACGACGCCGCTGGGAGGAGGCCCGGCGGCGTTACGCCAGTTCATGTCCAACTTTCAGTTTGCGCGGTTTCCGCTCCGGCGCCCACGGAATCGCCTATAATCGTGGGGATCATGGTTCGCGACGGTTACATGTACGCTCTCGGTTTGCTGGCTGTGGCGGCGGCGCTGGTTTGGCTCACAGGCTCCTGGGCATGGAGCATTGCGCCGGTGCTGCTGGCCTGCTTTTTTCTTTGGTTTTTTCGTGACCCCCGGCGGACCATCCCTGCCGGCAAAGGAGTGATTGTTTCTCCGGGCGACGGTCTGGTCACCGAAACCGCTTCCATCTCCACGCCGGAGGGCCCGCGCCAGCGCATCAGCATCTTTCTGAGCGTCTTCAATGTGCACGTCAACCGCGCGCCCATCGGCGGCACGGTGGTCCGCGTGGACTATCGCAAGGGCCAGTACCTGAACGCCATGAATCCGGCCTCGGCCGAGCGCAACGAGCAGAGCGCGGTCACGCTGCGCGGCGCGGGCGACGACGAAGGCGTCGAAGTGACCTTCAAACAGATTGCGGGGCTGCTGGCGCGGCGCATCGTCTGCCGCTGCGTTGCGGGCCAGACGGTCGCACGCGGCGAGCGCGTGGGCCTGATCAAGTTCGGCTCCCGCGTCGATGTGCTGCTTCCGGCCTCGGCTGAACTCCGCGTCCAAGTCGGCGAGCGGGTGAAGGGCGGCGCCAGCATTCTGGCCGTCGCGCCGGAGACGCGCCGATGAATCGCGCCGATCGAGCCATGGCTGGAGCCAGGCCGCGCCCCAACCTGCGCAAGGGCATGTTTCTTCTGCCCTCATTTTTCACGGCCGGCAATATCGCCGCCGGCTATTTCTCGATCGTCCAGACCATCGCCGCTCTGGGCGGCAACGCGCAGCAGCACCTGGACTGGGCCGCGATCGCGATTCTCTTCGCCATTCCCTTCGACACGCTCGACGGGCGCATCGCACGCATGACAAACACGGTGAGTGAGTTCGGCAAGGAACTGGATTCGCTGGCCGATGTGGTCACCTTTGGCGTGGCGCCGAGCATTCTGGCCTTTGTCTGGGGGTTTCACTTTCTGCCGCTCACGCCGCATCCGCAACTGCAGATGCATCTGCTCCAGGCAGGCGGCTTCATCTGCTTCCTGTTTCTGCTTGGCGGGGCCTCGCGGCTGGCGCGCTTCAACATCAGCCACGATGCGCAGCCGCGCAATCCCGGCCGGCCCGATCGCAAATATTTTGTCGGCATGCCGATTCCCGCCGCCGCCGGTCTGGTCGCCGCCAGCGTCCATCTTTGCTATGGCATTCCGAACGTCTATTGGTACATTGCGGTTGCCTGGCTCGTTCTGCTGGGGCTCAATGCTTATCTGATGGTCAGCACGTGGCGCTTCTGGTCGGGCAAGGAGATTAATCTCTCGCGCAGCCATCCCTTTCAACTGCTGATTTTTCTGGCGGCAATCGCCTATGTCGTCCTGCGCTACTCGAATGTCTCGATGTTTTCGGCCACGCTGATTTACATGTTTTCCGGAATCTGGGCGCGCGCGGCCTATAGCTGGCAGCGCAGCCGCCGGCACCGTCCCGGCGCTCTGCCTGAATCGGGCGCGGATGCGGAACCGGAGTCCCTGGGGCCGCGTTTTTCTGGTTGATGCCCGGTTACGAAAAACCGAACCGGCGTTCATGGGTCGTGCGCGAACTCAATTTCCGCTCCTTCTATGCTGTTTTTCGACGCCACGCGAATCGCGTATCGTCGATCTCCGCGCTGCGTCCCGGGCTGTTAATCTTGATGCGATGCCGCTCGGCGTCGTGCCAATGGACCGGCGGGTTCCCATGGTTTTCCGCCGGCGGACAATGATAGAGGATGGACGTGTATAAAATTGCCATTGCCGGTGCTTCCAGCCTTCTCGGCCGCGAGCTGAAAGACGTGCTCGCCGATTCTCCGCTCGCCGCCTGCGAGATCGTGCTGTTCGACGAGGAAGAGACGCGGGGCCAGTTGGAGCAGGTGGGCGACGAGGTCGCCGTCATTCAGTCGATCGGCGTTGACGCCTTTGATCGCGTCGACTTCACCTTCTTCTGCGGTTCAGAAGCGTTGACGCGCCATCACTGGCAGCAGGCGGTCCGCTCCGGCTCCACGGTTCTGGACCTGACGGGCGCGCTGGACCAGGAGACCGGCGTTCTGGTGCGCGCCTCCTGGCTGGGCGCGGAGACTTCGGCCGTCGATCTGTTCACACCGGCCGTGGTTCCGGCGCATCCGGCCGCCGTCGCGCTGGTCCTGTTGCTCCGGAGGGTGCAGCAGGCCGCGCCCATCCGCTTTGCCGCCGCCACGGTGCTTGCGCCATCGAGCGAGTTTGGCCGTGCCGCCATGGACGAGTTGCACCGGCAGACCGTGAATCTGCTCAACTTCCAGTCGCTGCCCCGCGCCATTTATGACGCGCAGGCGGCCTTCAATCTTCTTTGCGGGATGGGGGAGGAGGCGCGGGCCAGTCTCTCGACCCTCGAAGACCGCATCCGCCGCCATTACGAGGCGCTCACCGGCGGCTGCGGCTCGTCGCTTGCCGTGCAGATTGTTCATGCGCCGGTCTTTCACGGCCTTACGTTTTCCATCGCCATCGAACTCGACCACCCGGTGGAAAACGCCTCTCTTGAAGAAGCGCTGGCCGGCGAGCGCGTCGAACTGGTCCTCGAAGACACGGATTCGCCCTCGAACCTTGCCATTACGGGCCAGGACGAGGTGCACGTGCGTCTGCGCACCGAGCCTCTGGGCCGCAACACCAACCAGGCGCAGAGACTCTGGCTTTGGGCCGCCGCCGACAACCTGCGCCTCAACGCGCAGAACGCCGTGCAGTGCGCGCTCGATCTGCGCCGCCTGCGGCCGCAGGGAACGGTGCAGTAAAGCGAGGAATTTGCCCGCCGCTGAGATACAATCAAGCCTGAGCCCCGTGGATTTTTCGCCGACAGCAAAGCGGACGGGGCCGATCTTTCAGCCGTCGAACGGCGGAGTACAACCTTCCTCATGGCTCGCATCTATCCCTTTCGCGCCTGGCGCTACAACCCGGCTGTCGTCCGGCTGGACGACGTGGTTACCCAACCCTACGACAAGATCACGCCCGCCATGCAGCAGGCGTATTACCAGCGCAGTCCGTACAATCTGGTCCGCATCATTCTGGGCCTTCCGGAGCTGTTCGATGCCGAACGCAGCGAGAGCGTGTATTCCCGCGCGGCACGCGACTTCCGCGCCTGGCGCGCCGAGGGCGTGCTGGCCCAGGAACACGATCCGTGCGTCTTCGCCTACGCGCAGCGTTTTCGCGTCCCCGGAACCGAGATCGTCAAAGAGCGTCGTGGATTCATCGCCCTCGGCAAACTGCACGACTACGCCGACAAGGTGGTCTTTCGTCATGAGCAGACGCTGTCGAAGCCCAAGGGCGACCGGCTGAACCTGCTCAAGGCCACACGCGCCCACTTCGGGCAGATCTTCATGCTCTACTCCGACCCTTCGGGCAGCGTCGAGAAGATTCTCTACGAAGGCAAGGGGCCGGCCGACGCTGAAGTCACCGACGAGTACGGCGTTGCGCATCGCCTCTGGCGGATCAACAATCCCGCCGCCATTCGCCTGCTGACGACGGCCATGGACGACAAGAAACTGATCATCGCCGACGGTCACCATCGTTACGAAACGGCCCTCAATTACGCGAAAGAACACGCATCGGCCGCAACCACCCAGCCGGAGCTGAGCGCCACCGGCCTGCCGCAGCCTCCTTACCCGGAGGCGGCCGTGATGATGACCTTCGTCAACATGGATTCGGACGGTCTGGTGATTTTGCCCACGCACCGGGTGGTCCACAGCCTCGACAAATTCGATTCTGCGGCGTTTTGCGCCAAGGCCAGCGAATTTTTCACCGTCGAGAAGCTCGCGCCGGCCCATGCGCAGGGGCTCATTGCCACGTTGAAGGACCAAAACGGCACGGCGTTTGTGGCCGTCGCGCGCGATGGTGACTTTTTGTTGCGCGCAAAGCCGGAAGCCATGGCCGCGGCTCTGGCCGATGCACCCGAACGGCAGCGGCGGCTTGATCTTACCCAGTTGCACGCCGTTGTTCTCGACCGGCTGCTCGGCCTGGACGCCGAAAAGGTTCGCGAGCAGACCAATCTGCGCTACCTGCGCGATGCAGGCGAGGCGGTCGAGCAGGTGCGCAAGGGCGAGGCCGATGTGGCCTTCCTGACCAATCCCGTCACGATGGAGCAACTGCGCGAGGTGGCCTTCGCCGGCGAGGTGATGCCGCAAAAGTCCACCGACTTTTATCCCAAGCTGCTCAGCGGCCTGACGGTTTACGCGCTGGAGTAAGGCCAGCCGGGCCGGACGCGGCTACGGAGGTTGCTGAAAACCAACCGAAAGGGATTCGTAAGAACGGCACGGCCGATTGATCTGGCGCGGAAGGAAGACGCCTGGGCGCCTCATCCTTTCCGCGTTCGATGCGGAAAGGGCGTGAAAGTGCGATGCAAGCCTTTCTTGCCGGATCAGGAAGAGGCTGAGGCTATCGTTTTTGCTCGCCGTTCGTGGTTTTTCTGCCGCCGCTTTCATCGCGCCGCAGCTTGCGTGAATCTCGGCGGAATTTTTGCCTCCGAGGGAGGGATTTTACGCATTTCCGCCGCATCTTCGGCCTTTTTCCGCAGCCGCTGAAGCTGTGTTTCTGCTCCTCTGTCTTCGCCGGTATTTTTTCTCTCCTCACCCCGGTCGTTGCCACCGTTTCCGCTCGAGCGCAGGCTTCACCCTCGCCGGATGCGACGCGCTTTGTCGTCGTGCTCGACGCCGCGCACGGTGGCGACGATCCAGGCGCAAAACTTGGCGCTCAGGCAGAGAAGGATTTTGCGCTGGCCCTGGCCGGAAGACTGCGTTCGCTGCTCGTGGCGCGCGGCATGGACGTGGTCGTCACGCGCGAGGCGGATGTCGATCTCGATGCGGACCATCGCGCCGAGATCGCCAACCACGCCGCAGCCGCAGCCTGCCTGAGCCTGCACGCCACGCTGGCCGGCGCGAATGGCGGGCCGTCCGTTCATCTTTTTCTCTCCTCGCTGCCGGCCACAAAAGACGTTGGCCTGCTTCCCTGGCGCACGGCGCAGTCGGCGTGGATCGAGCGCAGCATTGCCCTGGCCGGCGTCCTGAATGCCGCGTTGAATGCGGCCGGTATCCCGGTTGCTCTGGGCCGTACGCCGCTCGCGCCGCTAGACAGCATGACCTGCCCGGCGGCCGCCGTGGAACTGGCGCTTCCGCCCTTTGCCGATGCGCACCAAGCGTCCGAGGCGGCAAACGCCGAGTTCGTCCCCAAAGTTGCCGACGCATTGGCGGCTGCCCTGGTTGAATGGCGCTCCAGCGAAAGCTTGCCGGGCCGAAACCAGGCTGGAGAACCGCAGCCATGATTCCTCGCCACCAGACCGTGCTGTTGATCGTTCTGCTGCTGGCCTCGGCGGCCATGGGCACGGTGCTCTGGAAGCAGTTCCGGCGCGCCCACGAGCGGCTGTTGCGCGGTGAGGCCACCGTGCCCACCGAGGCGCCGCTGGTAGCGCCCGATCAGCCGGCTACGCTGATGGTGGCCAACGATGCGGATAACACCGTCGAGCCGCGCGTGCTCACCCTGCCGCTGCCGCAAGATTCCGAAGCCCGCGCCCGCGCGCTGCTCGGCCAACTCTTCGAGATCGACGCCGCGCCTGACGCAACGCACCCGGTTCCCGGCGGCCCCGATTCGATTGCGCAGGTCTTTCTTCTGCCCATTCCCGGCGCAAACGGCAAAGCCGCCGCCGAGCCGCCGTTGCTGGCCGTCGTCAATCTCACCGGCAGTTTTGCCGGAGGCCATCCCTCGGGCATCGAAGCCGAGACGCTGACCCTTCGCTCCATCTGCGCCACGCTCAACGCCAACCTGCCGCGCATCGAGCAGGTGCGCTTTCTGGTGGACGGCCAGCCGCGCCCGACTCTGGCCGGTCACGCCGACCTGACGCGCACCTACCTGGCCGGCCCCACGGAGCCAGGCAGCGGAACGCGGCCGTAACCATGAGCACAAGCTCGACGCCTGCCGCAACCATCAAAGTCTTCGATTTTCCGGTTTGACACACTGGCCGCCCGGAACGCGCACATGCAACTTCAGTATCTTCCCCGTCGCGCGAAAAAATTGCGCATTTGCAAGCCTTCGGCTTTCCATTTCGGCACGGCTGAATCCGAACCCTTTCAACGCCGTTTGTGGCGGCAATGCGAAATCCAGGTGCGATGGCCCTGCCGCCGTGTTGAAGGCCGTGGGCTGACAGTTTGGCGGCGGGTTCATTTTGCGCGGCCGTCCTACCGCGCGGCCTTGCGCAGACGGTCGTGCAGCGCCGCTCCCAGTCCTCCGGCCGCCGGCAAGGGGCAGAGAATTGCCGTGCACCCGGCGGCGTCGAGCGCGCGCAAGCCGCTGTAAAGCCTTGCGGCCAACTCTTCGGGCGCATCCCATCGCCCCCACGGGAAAACGCGCTTGGCCGCGGCCAGGGCTGGTGCGGTCACGCCATCGGGCAGCATCGCGCCCACCAGCTCGTTCGCCTCCTGGCGCGCAGCCGTTGCCATGGCTGACTCGATCGCCGCGAGTGGCGTCGTTGCGTCGAGTCCTTCGATCAACACCAGCCGCGCGCGCGGCGCGTAGTGGCGCAAGCCAACGCCTGGCGAGGGCAGCGCTTCGACGGGCATTTTGCGCAACGGCTCGCTGCTTTGGAAGATCGCGACTGCTCCGGCGGCCGCGCAAATCGCCTCGGCCGTGGCCGCGCCCGGCCGGTAGATCGTCATCGGCTCGCCGGCCGGATCGAGGACCGTCGATTCAACTCCACAAACCGTGGGGCCCGCATCGAGAACCACGTCGATTCGTCCGTCGAGATCGTCGAGCACATGCGCGGCCGTGGTCGGACTCGTGTGCCCGAAGCGATTGGCGCTGGGCGCGGCCACGGGAACGCCGGCGCGGCGAATCAGCTCGATCGCCACCGGATGGGCCGGCATGCGCACGCCCACCAGCGGCCGGCCGGCCGTTACGCAATCGGGCACCGAGGCGGCCCGCGGCAAAAGCAGCGTCAACGGCCCCGGCCAGAACTGCTTGATCAGCAGCCGCGCGCGGGCGGACACGTCGCACACCAGCTCGTCGAGCATGGCCTCCGAGGCGACATGCACGATGACCGGATCCCAGGCGGGCCGCGCCTTGGCGGCAAAAATCCGCTTCACGGCCGCCTGGTCGAAGGCATTTGCGCCCAGACCGTAGACGGTTTCCGTCGGCAGCGCGACCAGTCCTCCGGCGCGCAGAATCGCCGCCGCGCGGTCCAGCGCTTCAGAGTTTTCCTCGGTATGCAGACGCTCCACATCGACGGGCAGGCGCAGTGTTTTCACACTCTTATTTTCGCAGGCCCAGGCGCCAGGCTCCTGCGCCGCATGAAACGCCACGGCCGCCGATTCCTGCATTCCGGTTCCTGTTCTTTTCTGACTCGTTCCTGTTCTATCCCGACCGGTTTCTGTGCGCTAGCGGCCTCCCGACAGGTTGCCGATCATGGGCAACACGCCGTTGCCGCCGACGACGGACGGGAGACGGCCGTCCCACTTCTGAATGGCCTGCTGCTGGATCAACTGTGGCGTCAGCGTCTGCTGCAACAGCTTTTGCGCCTCGGCCTGACCCTGCGCCTGCGCGACCTGGCGCTCCGCTTCGACCTTGGCCTGCTGCAACTCGTACTCGGCCTGCTGGGCGCGCTGCTGCGCGACCTGCTTCTTTTCAATGGCGCTCGCATAATCGGCCGAAAATTGAAAGTCCGTAATGCTGACGCCGTCCACATCCACGTTGACGTGGTACGGCTTGAGATTCTTCCGAATCTGCTCCTCGATCTGCATGCGCACCTGATCCCGCCTGGTCACAAGCTCCTCGGCGTTGTAATGCGCAACCACGGCTTTGACCGCGTTCGATACCACGGGCTGGATGATCCTGTCGTTGAGCACGGACTCCAGGCCGATTCTCTGGAAGATCCACGAAGCGTCGCTGTCGTTGATATTCCAGTTCGTGGCCACCGTGGTTTCAACGTCTTGCAAGTCCAGGCTGGCCGCGTGCTCGGTCAACTGATTTTTCTGAACCTGCACATTCATCTTGACGACGCCCTGAATGAGGGGCATTTTGAAATGCAGCCCGGGAGCAAGCACGCTTGGGCTGGCGGCGCCGAATGTGGTCAGAATGCCGCAATAGCCGGCCGGAATCGTGAAAAATGTGCCGAAGAAAAGAATCAGGAGAATCAGCCCGCCGAAGCCATAGAGGGCAAGCGGTTTGATGTTTTTCGATAGCTCGTCTGGTTCGCTGTCGTGCGTGAAGGTCGTCATTGCGCCGTATCCTCGAATTTCATGACGCCCGATTCGGCGCGAAGATGCTGCGCGGCGCCCATGCCTCTCCCGCGCTTCGCACAGGAAAAGGCAGAGACCGAGAAGCGCATTTCATGGGCCGGATCGAGATTGGGAGAATACTACCACACGCAGATAAGACACGCAGAAAAAGACCGCACCCAGGCGTTGCGCCGGGTGCGGTCTTCGGGTTGAGGCGATGGGCCGCCTCAGACGTGGATGCTTACTTGTCCGTCAGCGCCTCGACGCCCGGCAGCTTTTTGCCTTCGAGAAATTCGAGGCTGGCGCCGCCGCCGGTCGAGATGTGCGTGATCTGGCTGGCGACGCCGGCCTTGTTGACGGCGCTCACCGAGTCGCCTCCGCCGATGATCGACGTGGCCGAGCGGTTGGCCGCCACGGCGCGGGCGATGGCGTTGGTGCCCACGGCGAAGTTCGCAAACTCGAAGACGCCGGCCGGGCCGTTCCAGACGATGGTCTTCGCCACCGCAACCACCTTCTCGATGACCGCGACCGACTTCGGGCCGATGTCGAGACCCTGCCAATCGGCCGGAAAGTCCTTCGAGCTATCCCAATCCTGCGTTTTGGCGTCGTTGGCGAAGTTGTCGGCGATGACGTTATCGACCGGCAGCAGGAGTTGCACGCCTTTGGCCTTGGCCTTCTCCAGGGTCGCCTTGGCCAGTTCGATCTTGTCCTCTTCGACCAGCGACTTGGCCGTCTGCACGCCGAGGGCGCGATAGAAGGTGTAAGCCATGCCGCCGACGATCACCAGCGTATCCACCTTGTCGAGCAGATTCTGGATCACGTCGATTTTGCCGGAGATCTTCGAGCCGCCGAGGATGGCCACAAAGGGTTTTTCGGGCGCTTCGAGGGCCTTGCCGAGATAGGTGATCTCCTTTTCCATCAGCAGGCCGGCCACGGCGGGCTGGACAAAGTGCGTCATGCCCTCGGTCGAGGCGTGGGCGCGATGG
>JAJYFB010000153.1 GCA_021785495.1 Acidobacteriota bacterium
GTTCTTTTGGCACGATCCGATCTACACGCCGGCGCCCGACGGCGAAGAGAAAGTCTTCGACTCCCAGCGCATGATGGAGCTGATCCGCGACGAGATTCTCGCCGCCGCCTCCGAGGGCCACTGCGTTCTGGTGGGCCGGGGCGCGGCCTGCGCGCTGGCAGGTCATCCCGGCTGTTTCCACATTTTTGTCTACGCCACATGCCGCGCCAAAAAAGAATGGTATGCGCGCACCTTTCCCGATCGGGCGCAGCACGCAGAGCAGGACATGACGGCCGTCGACCGGCGGCGCGCGGCGGTGATCCGCAAGTTCTACCAGCAGGAGTGGTGCTCGCGCGGCCTCTATCACATGCTGCTCAACTCCTGCGTCGGCACGGAGGCGATGATTGGCGCCGTCCAGAGCGCGGCCGGTTTGCGCCCGCGGCCCGTGGAAACGGCGGCGCGATAATTTTTTCTTTGCCGACCGGAAAAAC
This sequence comes from Acidobacteriota bacterium, assembly GCA_021785495.1. Taxonomy (GTDB): domain Bacteria; phylum Acidobacteriota; class Terriglobia; order Terriglobales; family Acidobacteriaceae; genus Telmatobacter. The sequence continues at coordinate 471 of JAJYFB010000153.1, forward strand.
GTTTGCGCCGTCCTTCGCAGAGAAGGAAGCACGCTTGCGCCGCGATTTTTTTATTCGCGATTTTTTTATGATTGATCGGTCCATTCGGATGAGTCCCTGCTCTCCCACCCAAACCGCAAAAAACGCGGTTTGGATGGGGCACTCTCGTCGTACTCTTTTGGGCCGGATCAATAGGAAGCAGGCTCTGCGCCAGAAAGGCTGATGCGGCCGGCGGCAAGATCCGCTTCGGCGGCGCGAAGGCTCTCCGGGCGGCCCAGATCGCGCCAAGATGCGCCCTCGGCGCGGAAACCGAGAATGCGTTCGCCCTCGGCGGCCAGACGCAGATACGCATCGACGATCGAAAACGCGCCTTCCTCACGGAGCTTCGCGAAGAGGCGTGGCGAGAGGACGTGAATGCCCGCGAAGGCCAGCGGCTCCAGAGTCGGCATCCTCTCCATTCTTTGCGCCGATGCTACCCTCGTCTCGCCGCGGCGAACCAGACGATCCTGCGTGTCGAAAAGTAGCGGCCGCGCGGTTTGCCTCTGCTGCACGGCGAGCGTGGCGAGGGCGTCGCGCTGGCGATGAAAGGCCATCATGCGCGCGAGGTCGATCGTGCTGAGCACATCGACGTTATGAACCAGAAACGGCTCGTCCGCGCCCGATTCGAGAAAAAACCATGCGGCTTGTTTGAGGCCGCCGCCGGTGTCGAGCAGCGTTTCCTCGCGCGAGATCTCGATGCGCATACCGAAGTTGCCGTGGGCCGCGAGAGCAGCGGCGATCTGGTCGGCAAAGTGATGCGCATTGACGATGACCTCGTGAACCCCGGCTGCGCGCAGCCGCGCCAGCACAATCTCCAGCAGCGTCCGGTCGCCGAGGGTGACCAGAGCCTTGGGACGGTCGTCGGTGAGCGGCCGCAGCCGCGTGCCCAGGCCGGCGGCAAAGACCATCGCTTTCATTGCGGCGGATTCTCCCGGTTGCGCTGTTCAAGCTGAACGTGGCGCAACTCGACCTCGACGCTCTTGGCGGCGCGCAGATGTGCGGCCAGCCGCTCGGCGAGATAGACCGAGCGGTGCTGGCCGCCGGTGCAGCCGAAGGAGACCATCAGGCTCGAAAAACCGCGTTCACGATAGTTGGCCGCGCTCGCCTCCACAAGCGCGCGGGCGTGCGCGAAAAACTCATGCACGGAGGGCTGGCGGTCGAGATACGCGCGCACCGGAGCGTCCCGGCCGGTCAACTGGCGGAACTCGGCCTCGCGGCCGGGGTTCGGCAAACTGCGCGCGTCGAAGACGAAGCCGCCGCCGTTCCCTGATTCGTCGGCCGGGAAACCCTTGTGAAAGGAAAAGCTGAAGATGCGCACCGTCAAACCGGCGGCAGGCGCGGCGAGTGCGCGCACCGACTCGGCGTCTTCCAGGCGGTCGAGCGCGTCGAGCAGCGCGGGCAGCGCCACCGGCAAACGGGCATTTTCCCGGAGCCAGCGCAGATTCCTGAGCGCGTAGGGAACGCTGGCCAGAAAGTGCGGCTTGCGCTCGTAAAATCCGCGAAAGCCGTAGGCCCCGAGCGCCTGCAGAATGCGTACGTAAACGAAGGGGTAAAAATGCTCCAGGAAAGCCGCGCGGTCAAAATCGATGTGGTCCGCGAGGCCATCGAGATACCCATCGAGCAGTTCCTGACGCAGCGCCGGAGGCAGATCGGCCTTGCCGTCGAAGAGCAGCGAGGCTAGGTCGTACTGCAAGGCTCCCCGGCGTCCGCCCTGGTAGTCAAGAAACCACGGCTCGCCGGCGCGCAGCATCACGTTGCGCGATTGAAAGTCGCGATAGAGAAAGAACTCGCGCGGCGCGGCGAGCAGCAGCCCGGTCAGGCGCTCGAAGTCGTCTTCGAGGGCCTGCTCGTGAAACGCGATGCCGGCCAGGCGCAGAAAGTAGTACTTGAAGTAATTCAGATCCCAGGCGATCGACTGGCGGTCGAAGCTGGCGCGCGGAAAGCACACGGAGTCATCGAGGTCGCGCCCGGCCATGACTTGAAAGCGCGGCAGCCATGCGAGGACTTTGCGATAGGCCGCGACGGCCTCGGGCGCAACGGCCTCGCCCGCGCGATGCGCGCCGAGAAACTCAAAGAGCGTGGTCGAGCCCAGGTCTTCTTCGAGATATGCGCCGTGGTCGAGATCCTCGCCGTAAATCTCCGGAACCGGCAGGCCGTGGCGGCGAAAATGCCGCGAGAAGGCGAGAAAGGCCGCGTTTTCCTCGCGCACGGAGTGGAGAATGCCGATGGCGCTTTGGCCTGCGCCGGCGAGCCGCACAATCGTGCGTCCCGATCCGCCCAACTGCCCTTGCAGCGGCTCGACGCGCTCGGCCGGGGAATGAAAGTGCTGCTCGAAGAGGCGCTTCAGTTCGTTCATGCTATTGTTTTCCTGGGTCTTTATAATAGTGTCTAGATCAAGGTAACAGCCTAAAATTATGCGCAAGACGATTGAATGCAGTGTAATCGTTCAACTTGATTTGTTTCTTCTGAGGCCAATCTTGTTGACTTCTTCTATCTGCAATGCAGTAGAAATACGGTACAAAAGTCACCATAAATAGATGACTGCCAGTGCGGTAACCCTGGTCGCCGAGGTATCGTCTATGCTGTGAGAAAATCTCACTATACACTTAGGGGAAGGATGACTACACAGAATTTGGTTTGAGCAAATTAAGAATTTTTCTACTGTGAGGGGCATCAAAGAATCTGGGAGATGCGTATGGACTTGAATTTGCAGTCACCCCATGGTGGATTCGTAGCGCTGGCTGTGGATATACAAAACCTTAGCTCGGCGTGACTGCTTCGAAGAGGTGACTTGCGAAAGCGTCATCATGAATGCATTGATGGGGTCGCAAGACGGATCGAGATTGTGAGGAAGCTAATATGCTGGGCTCGGAAGAGTTATTTCGCAAGCAATTCTGCTGCTGGATAGTCCTGTTGCTGGAAAGTGAGTAAAGCCATGCCTGTTTCAATATCCATTCCTACAACAATGACTGGCAGTTCGCGATCCAACCCGGACGCTTGGGAAGAGGCGTCTAAAAAGGTATTTTACTGCGTTTGTTGTGGTGCGCCTCTGATCTGCGTACCGCGTCTTGTTTGTACCGACTGTGGTGAAGAGCTTCCGATCAAGGCATATGTGTTTCAGCGTCATGGTCTCTATTATGCAGAATGCCTGAGCCTGAACCTAATTTCGCGAGGAAATACCCAAGAGGAGGCAATCCTTCGTCTTCAGGCATCAATGATTTCGTATGTTTACACGGTATTGGGTGATGGCGCTCAATCGACCAAAGGGTTGCTACCGAGGCCTGCTCCGTTATCCTCATGGTTGCGCTATAGGTATTTCAAGATAAAGGAGTGGATCGTACGTATGCTTGGCCACGATTATCCACTTGCCACTCGCTCTCTTTCCAAGTTGCATGGGGATGAGATTAGGATTGTGCATTGCTAAAGTACTAAAGTATGTGAAAGCCTTCGATGGGAACTCGCAAGTATCCGCCTCTCAAGCAATCCGAAATGGTTGCAATCTTCAAAGCTCTTGGGTTTCGTTTGGTTCGGTCTGGTGATCACCCGTGCTATGAGAGGAAGGCTGATGCATTGCGAGCGCGTAAAGTCGTACCGGTAGACGATTATGATGAATTCGATGAAACTCTGATAAAAAGCATGATCTCGCAGAGCGGATTCAACCGCGAAGAGTTTTATGGGGCAACAAAGAACACCGCGAAAAAGATCAATGTCCGCAATGTTTTTGTACCTTGCAACCAGTGTGGTAAACGTCTCGGAGATTCTGAGGCGTGCCAATCATGTTTACAGTTTCGACAGTCTGCCGAATCAAATTAAGGGCCCACGCAGAAACAAACTGCACATCAGCGTTGTTGTTTCTGGTTTGCAGCTTAACGCCCTCTCAGAAATATGTACCAGTTATTTCTGAGAGGACCCTAACCTGCGGGCCAATTGCTTGCATATTATGGTGGGCCGCTACAGGTTCACACATGCCGCTACTCGCCCTCGTGGTGCGAATCCACACTGTCGAAGCGCGTGTAGCGCGAGTCGAAGTGCATCTGCACGGTTCCCGTGGGGCCGTTGCGCTGTTTGGCGATGATGATCTCCGACTTGGCCTTGTCCTCGGCCGACATCTCTTCGTCGCGATTGTAGTAGGCGTCGCGGTGGATGAAGATGACCACGTCGGCGTCCTGCTCGATCGAGCCCGATTCGCGCAGGTCGCTCAGCATGGGCCGCTTGTCGTCGCGCTTTTCGTTCGAGCGCGAGAGCTGCGAGAGCGCGACGACGGGCACTTGCAGCTCTTTCGCCATGGCTTTCAGCCCGCGGGAGATGGCTGAGACCTCCTGCACGCGGTTTTCGTAGCCTTTTTTCGCGCCCGGCAGCGTGGCCGACATCAATTGCAGATAGTCCACAATGATCAGGTCGAGGCCGCCGGCGTTCTGCTTGAGGCGGCGGGCCTTGGCGCGCATCTCGGCCAGCGACCCGCCGGCCGAGTCGTCGATGTACATGCGCGAATCCACCAGCAGCCCCAGCGCGTTCTGAAGTTTTTCGTGTTCCTCCCGGCCGAAGAAGCCCTGCTGCAACTTGCGCTGATCGACGCCGGCCTGCGAGGCCAGCATACGGCGCACCAGCGAGGCCTTGCTCATTTCCAGGCTGAAGACGGCGACGATGGCGTTCTGGCGAACGGCCGTATTCTCGGCGATGTTGATGGCGAAGGCGGTCTTGCCCATCGAAGGACGAGCCGCGATGATGATCAGCTCGCCTTTTTGCAGGCCGCTGGTCATGCGGTCGAAGTCGGTAAAGCAGGTGGGCAGGCCGGTGACCTCGCGGCCCTGCTTGTATAAGTTGTCGATCGAGCCGAAGTAGTCGCGGATGATGATGTCGAGCGGCTGCAAGCCCTGGGTCAGGCCGGATTCGCTGACTTCGAGCAGTTGCGACTCGGTCTCGTCGAGAACGCCGATGGCGTCCTGGCTCTGGTCGGCTGCCTTGGCGATGGCGGCCGAGCAGATGCTCATCAGCCGTCGCAGCAGGCTCTTGTCCTTGACGATGCGGACGTAATCCTCGATCACCGGCCGACGCGGCAAACCCTCGGTCAGCGAGGCGAGGTAGGCCACGCCGCCGACGGCCTCGATCTCCTTGTAGCGCGCCAGCTCGTTGGCCAGCGTGACGATGTCGACGGCGCGGCCCGAGTCGATGAGCTCGCTCATGCGCAGGAAGATGCGCCGGTGCGAGTCGAGCGAGAAATCGTCGGCCTTGATCTGCTCGGCAGCCTCGGCGTGCGCGGCGTTATCCAGCAGGATCGCGCCGAGAATCGTCCGCTCCGCGTCGGGATTGGCGGGCAAGCCGGCGTCGAGGGTCAGGTCGGGAACAGTGGCCATGAAAAAAGTGTAGGCCAAGCCGAGCTGTCTGGGAGGGTGTGAATTGCGGTTCGTTTCTGTGGGAAAAACGCTGGTTTCCAAGCGGCCGCCGGCCAAAGCCAATGCAAGGCAACCGCCCCCAATCGAAGAATCCGCGCAACATGTGGCATACTGGCGAGCGAAGCATCCGTTTACGATGCTCAGACGGAAAAGAAAACGCCCACAGGAGGATAGAGTGACAAAAGTGACAACGTTGAAACTCGGCGCACTTTTTTGTTCCTGAGTGTTTCGTCGTGTTTGTTGGCCGCATCGCATCAAGCGGCGAATAACGATCCAGCCCCGGGGGCGGGTACGGCCTGGCTGACCAAGCCGGCGGTGACTGCGGGACAGGCAATCTTTGTGACCGGCAACAACGAAGTTGCCGTGAATCTGCGCCGCAAGATCATCAACGCTGACTTGAAGTACGGACACGGGGCC
>JAJYFB010000019.1 GCA_021785495.1 Acidobacteriota bacterium
CTTTTGGATCGAGCGCGCATCGATCCGTTGCCGTACGACGCCTACGAACCTGATTGATTGCTTGAGACATGCCGATGACCAAACGGGCGCTCTTTCCTTATCTGCTTCTTGTACTCGCCTGGACGATCTGGCGGGGCGTCGTGCTGGCCCATACGGGCGCACCGCAGCCGGCCGTACACGACGAGTTCAGCTATCTGCTCGGCGCCGATACCTTCGCCCACAGACGGCTGGCGAACCCGCCGCACGCTCTGGCCGCATTTTTCGAGTCGCCGCACGAACTGGCGCGTCCGGCCTATGCCTCAAGGTATCCGCCGGGGCAAGCCATGTTTCTGGCCCTGGGGCAGGTGCTCTTTGGCGCGCCGTTTTACGGAGTTCTCCTCAGTAACGTCTTCATGTTCGCGGCCTTCTGCCTGATGCTGGCGGAGTGGGTTCCTTTGCGCGCGGGAATGGTAGTCGCGACCCTCTTCGCGCTGATCCTGTCTCCGGCGATGTACTGGACCGACTCCTACTGGGGCGGCTCAGTGGCCGCCGGCGCGGGCGCGCTGGTTCTGCTCGCCGTGGGCATCTTCCGCAAGCGCCCTACGCTGTGGTCCGGTGCGCTGTTTGCCGTCGGCGTTCTGCTCCTGTTCTGGACCCGTCCTTATGAAGGCGGCGTCTTCACGCTGGCCGTCCTCGCGGTTTTTGGCAAGGAGATCTGGCGCACGCGGCGCATGTCCGTTTTTGTGTTCGTTGCGGCGATTCTGGCGGCGGGCGCAATCTGGACCGGCTACGATAACAAGGCGATCACCGGAAATCCCTTCCTTTTGCCGCACATGGAATACCAGCGGCAATACGACGTCGTACCGGTTTTCTGGTTTCTTCCGCTGCGTCCTCAGCCGCACTATAATCATCCCCGGCTCGCCGCAGTCTTTGGCGATAACGGCTGGGAAGTTGCGCGCTATCGGGAGAGGATTCAACAGCCGTGGTGGCTGCGCCCGCTGGTGGTAGCACTTTGGATGCTTCTGTCCTTGGGCGCGCCGCTGTTCCCCGCATTGGCGATCGCGCTGCTGATTCCCCTCGCCTGGGGCGACGCGGTCTTTCGAAGATTGTCGGTTGTAGTCCTTATCTTTTTTGCAGGCCTTTCGCTGGAAACCTACGCTCAGGCGCACTATATGGCGCCGGGCTGGTCCGCATTCGCCATTCTCATTGCGCTGTGGACAGAGCAGGCATGGCGAAAGAAATTCTTCAAAACGCCGTTCGGCGTTCTTGTGGGCGTGCCGCTTCTGTTTGTTTTCAGCATTCTGATTTGTTCTTCCATGCAGACCCAGTTCAACCTGATCGCCCATGGACGCGATCAACAGGCATGGCCGTATCGCCGGGCGGCGCTGATCCGTTCGCTGGCGGCGCTCGACCGGCCGCAACTGGTGTTCGTGCGTTACCCTTGGCCGGCCTGGAACGTTGGCCCCATCGTCTTACAGGAGTGGGTCTACAACAGCGCCGAGATCGATCGCCAGCGGGTCGTCTTCGCGCACGATTTGGGCGCGGAGAAGGATCGCGCCCTGCTGGCGTACTATCCCGACCGGACGGCGCACCTGCTGACCTTCGACCCTGCCACGGGAATGGAAAAACTCGCGCCCTACCCGTGCAGCGATGCCGGCCAGCCCGTGGCCGCGACGCCGCCATCTCCAGCGCAAGGAACGGGCGTTCGCAGCACACGCCGGAAATCGGCTGGCCGAGGGCTGACCGCGCGGCAGACCGGATTGGGAATCAAGCCTTCGGTGAGCCAGCTTTGTTCCCGTTTTATTTTTTGAAGGACCTTGGCAGGCGCGCCATCGATCCCGATCCCGGCGCGCAGGACCGATGAGGAAGAAAGCAGCCCGAACGGCATTGCGTCCTCTGTATGGAATCGACCTCCGCTCATCGTCTCCGGCCTCTTGCCTTCAGGCCCGCCTCCGCCATGAAGCCCGCAACCGCGTCCAGAGTGCGGATGCAGCAGGCGGCCGAGTGCTATCAGCGTGGCGAGATGGAGGCCGCGTGCGCGGGTTTTCGCGAGGCCCTGGGGCTCGATCCCGGCAACGCGGACGCGCGCAACAACTTGGCCTGCGCCTGTCGCGCCCTGGGACGAACCGAAGAGGCGATCGGGCATTTGCAGGAGTTGCTGCGCGCGCATCCCGGCCATGCCGAGGCCTGGTACAACCTGGGCAATGCCCTCGCCGCACAGGCCGGCGCGGCTCCGGATTGGATTGCCGCGGCCGAGTCCGCCTATCGCCGCTCGCTCGCCCTTCAGCCGCAGTCGCCGGGCGCGCTCTTCAATCTCGCCAATCTGCTGCGCGAGAACGGACGGGCCGCCGAGGCGCTGCCGCTCTATGTCCAGACGCTGCGCCAGAAGCCAAGGTATGCCGAAGCCGCAGCCAACCTGGGCTCGGCGCTCAAAAGCCTGGGCCAGCACCGGCAGGCCCGCGTGGTGACCGAACAGGCTCTCGCGATGGATCCGAACAACGACATCTATCGCTTCAACCTTGCGCTCTTGCAGCTCCTGGAGGGAGATTTTGCCGCCGGCTGGCCGAACTTCGAAGCCCGGCTGCAGATGCCGGCCTTCGATTTTCTGCGCGGCTGGCGGCTGTGGCAGGGCGAACCGCTCTGCGGCCAAACCCTCGTCGTTCTGCATGAGCAGGGACTGGGCGACACCATGCAGATGCTGCGCTTTTTTGCTTTCCTTCCGCAAGACGGCAGGATTCTGCTGCGGCTTCCCCCGCGGCTGCATCGGCTGGCCGCGTCCTTGCGCGGCTTCGATGCGTTGCTCTCCACCGAAGAGGCGATTCCCGCCGCCGAGTACGTCTGCCCGCTGATGAGCCTGCCGCGTATCTTCGGCGTAGCGGCGGAGCGGATTCCCGGCCGGGTTCCGTATCTTGAGGCGCCCGCCGAGGCGCGGCGCAAGGCCGAGCGAATCGATGGGGCATGCGCGGGTCTGCGCGTGGGCCTCTGCTGGAGCGGCAATCCGGGCCAGACCGACGATCGCAACCGGTCGATCCCGCTCGAACGGCTGACCTCGCTCCTGGAGATTCCAGGCGTACGCTGGTTTTCGCTGCAGATCGGCGAGGCCGCGCGGCAGTTGGAGCCGTTTCGCGGCCGCGTCATCGATCTGGCCCCGGAGACCGACGATATGGCCGACACCGCCGCGCAGATCGAGCGGTTGGACCTGGTGCTGACCGTCGATACTTCGGTGGCGCACCTGGCCGGAGCCATGGGCAAGCCGGTCTGGATTCTGCTTCCGTTTGTTCCCGACTGGCGCTGGGGTCTCCATCGCGCCGATTCGCCGTGGTACCCATCCGCACGGCTTTTCCGGCAGCCGCGGGCCGGCGACTGGGCGGCCGCCGTTGCCGCAGCCGGCCTGGAGTTGCATGCGCTGACAGAGAAAACGCACCGCGCTTGAGCCTGCCAATCGACGACAACGCCTCTTTCCGCCCTGAACGGCCGGATGATCGCAGGCAGGGAATGAAGCGGTCGAGTGCCTCCGTTTCACAATTTGCACTGCGATGGCCCGGACCGGTTCATCCAGAGAGCCTGCGGCGGCTTAAAATTGAAATGGGGCCGGATGGTCGAGCGGCCCGATGATCCCCTGGGTTGGCGCGCAACGATGGAGGCAAAATGCCCTTGATGAAAACCTCGAATCCGGCCCTCGGCCGGGACACCTTCAACAGCTTTTCGCAGAGCCGGTACGGCGGCAGCCTGATTGACGCCTCGGCGCGGATGACGCTCAGCGGCACGGTGAACAAAACCGGAATCCTGCTGCTTTGCGCAGCCGCCACGGCGGCGCTTACGTGGAACTCCTTTGCCGGCACGCACGATCCGGGCGTTGCCAGCGCCGCGCTTGTACTGGGCGGCATCGGCGGTTTGCTCTTCGCCATGATTACCGCCTTCAAGAAGGAATGGTCGCCGGTGACCGCGCCCCTCTACGCGCTGTTTGAAGGGCTCGTGCTCGGCGGCATCTCGGCGATCTTCGAGTTGCGCTATCCCGGCCTACCCATGGAAGCCGTCGCGCTCACCTTTGGCACGCTGTTTGTCTTGCTGCTGGCCTACAAATCCGGCCTCATCCAGGTCACGCAGAAGTTTCGCCTCGGCGTGATCGCGGCCACCGGCGGCGTGATGGTCTTTTACTTTCTCCAGATGCTGCTGGGGCTGTTTCACATCCCTCTCTTCAACTCGGTCAACGGCGCCGGCGCGATCGGTATCGGCTTCAGCCTGGTCATTGTCGCCATCGCCGCGCTCAATCTGGTTCTGGACTTCGACTTCGTCGAGCAGGGCGTTGCCTGCGGCGCTCCCAAGTACATGGAGTGGTACGCGGCCTTTGGCATCGTGGTGACGCTGATCTGGCTGTATCTCGAAATGCTGCGTCTGCTCGCCAAGATGCGCAGCCGCGACTAGATCAAAACCTGCGTGACCAGGTCCTGACCGAAATTGTGCCGGCTGCCCCTTCCCGCGGAGCGCATCGACTGGAGGACATGGCCGCAGGGGTAGACCCACTCTGGTTTTGCCATCGTCCTCTGGCAAGGGCCGATTTCTGTGGGTCGGAGCCTCGTCCAGCCTGACTTCCGCCTCGCGCGGCATCCTGGCGTGCAGATCGCCCGGCCGCCGCGCAGCGACGTCACAGGCGGTTTGCGCGGCGGCTACGCGGACAGTCTCGGCTCAGCCGCCATGTCAAGCACGCTCTTGTTCTTTCCCTGGGCCATCGGGAACGGCCCCGCGCCTTTTTCGCCCACGGCCAGCAGCGTTTGAAACTGCGGCGCTGCGGCGCTTTTATCGACGACGGCGGCTTCGATACGGACAAAGCCCGCATGGGCGAGCATGGATTCCAGTTCGGCCTCGCCGAAGCCGAGCCACTGGTCGGCGTAGAGTTCGTGCGCCTCTTCAAAGCGGTGACGCGCCAGATCGAGCACCACCACGCGGCCGCCGGGCGCGAGGATGCGCGCGGCCTCGGCCAGCGCCCGCGCCGGGTGCAGCGCGTGGTGCAGCGACTGCGAGAAGAAGACCAGATCGACCTCGCCCGCGCCAAGGGGAAGCTCTTCCATGTCGCCCTGGCGGAACTCGACGTTCTCCACGCCGTGGCGGCGGGCCTGTTCGCGGCCCACTACGATCATGCGCGCCGAGTTGTCCACGGCGATCACTTTTTTGGCGCGCATCGCCAGCAGCAAGGCAAAAGCCCCCTCGCCCGCGCCCAGATCGGCAATGACCAGCGGCGGCATCAGCCGCAGCAGCGCTTCGGCCAGGCTCTTCCACGACTTGCCCGGCACGTAATCCCGGCCCAGCCGGCCGGCGACGCCGTCGAAAAAGGCGCGCATCCGGGCCTGCCGCTTCCGCAGCACCCGACGCATGGCGGCCTGATCGGCGGCGGCTTCGGGAATTTCCCTTTCCGCACCAACAAAAATCTCTTCCAAAAGGCTGCTCCCCGCAGGGGCGGAAACACCGCGCGGCGAGGGCACATTTTCCGCACGGCCAGGGCCGTTTCTTTGCCCTTTTTCGGCCCTGCTTCGGAACTTTGCAGCCGCTTCGCCGCCCTTTGGCCTCTCTTCGGAGCCTGCGGCGGCGAGACGATAAAGATTGCTCTTCCCGGTGCGGCGGTCTTCCACCAGCCCGGCCTGCTTCAGTTGGGAAAGATGCGTGGAGATGGTGCTCTGGCCCATGGCCAGAATCTCCTGCAGCTCGGCGACGGAGAGTTCCTCGCTGCGCAAAAGCAGCAGGATGCGCAGCCGGCTTGGGTCGGCCGCGGCGCGAAGCGTTTTGACGATTGACGGCATGGGCGGATTCTGTTACATATCAACATATCACGATGCGACGATGGAAGCATCGGCATGCGCAGAGCGAACCAGGGCAATCGCATGGGAAAAGAGATGTGTACTCTTGGCTGAATCGGCCCCGTCCCGGAGGGACGCGACGAGAATCGCCCAGGGCGGAAGCCCTGGGAAATGGGCGCATTTTTTCGTATGCGCCCTGGAGGGGCGCTACGAATCGTAGCCTCCGGTTTCTCCAGAGGGTCAAATGCGATCGCCCTGCGGAGCGAACCGAGCCCGCGCCATGCGTCGACGACCGCGCCGCCTGGCTCGAAACCAAACGATGGGAAAGACCGTACACAAGGAGAGATTCATGGCAACCGCAACGCTCGACGCCGCCAAGCCCGGCGCATTCAAAGTGGCCGATCTTAGTCTGGCCGAATGGGGACGCAAGGAGATTGAGATCGCCGAGCAGGAGATGCCCGGCCTGATGGCGATCCGCAACCAGTACGCGGCCGAAAAGCCTTTGGCCGGCGTGCGCATCACCGGCTCGCTGCATATGACCATCCAGACGGCCGTGCTGATCGAGACCCTCACCAGCCTCGGAGCCGAGGTTCGCTGGGCGAGCTGCAACATCTTTTCCACGCAGGACCACGCCGCCGCGGCGATTGCCGCCGCTGGCGTTCCGGTCTTTGCCTGGAAGGGCGAGACGCTCGAAGATTACTGGGAATGCACCTGGCGCGCGCTCACGCACCAGGGCGGCCTGGGGCCGCAGCTCATTGTGGACGACGGCGGCGACGCGACGCTGCTGATTCACAAGGGCTACGAACTGGAAAACGGCGACAGGTGGGTCGAGACGCCCTCGGGCAACCACGAGGAGCAGGTCATCAAAAATCTGCTCAGGAAAGTCTTCGCCGAAGACCCGCAGCATTGGCATAAAGTGGTGGCCGACTGGCGCGGCGTCTCCGAGGAGACGACCACCGGCGTACACCGGCTCTACAAAATGATGGAACAGGGCAAGCTGCTGGTTCCGGCCATCAACGTCAACGACTCTGTCACCAAGAGCAAGTTCGACAATCTCTACGGCTGCCGCGAGTCGCTGGCCGACGGCATCAAGCGCGCCACCGACGTGATGGTGGCCGGCAAAGTGGCCGTCATCTGCGGCTACGGCGACGTGGGCAAGGGCTGCGCGCACTCCCTGCGCGGCATGGGCGCCCGCTGCATCGTCACCGAGGTCGATCCCATCAACGCCCTGCAGGCGGCGATGGAGGGCTTCGAGGTGACCACCGTCGAAGAGACGCTGGGCCGCGGCGACATCTACGTCACCTGCACCGGCAACACGGACATTCTCACCTTCGAGCACATGCAGAAGATGAAAGACCAGGCCATCGTCTGCAACATCGGCCACTTCGACAACGAGATCCAGATGGACCGGCTGAACGCCGCCGCCGGCGTGACCAAGCTGAACATCAAGCCGCAGGTGGACAAGTACGCGTTTCCCGACGGCCACGCCATCTTCGTGCTCGCCGAGGGGCGGCTGGTCAATCTGGGCTGCGCCACGGGCCACCCCAGCTTTGTGATGTCGAACAGCTTCGCCAACCAGACGCTGGCGCAGATCGATCTCTGGAAGAACCGCGCCAGCTACGAGCCGAAGGTCTATGTGCTGCCGAAAAAACTCGACGAAGAGGTGGCGCGGCTGCATCTGGAAAAGATCGGCGTCAAGCTCACGCGCCTCTCGCAAAAGCAGGCCGATTACATCGGCGTGCCCGTCGATGGGCCGTTCAAGCCCGATCACTACCGGTACTGACAGGCCGTCTCCGCGTGGGCCTTCCGGCCGGGAAAAAGCCGGAAGGCCCGCGGAGAAATCTTGCAGCAAAATCCCACCGGAGGTAAGATCGTCTTACCATGCAGACGCGGGTCTCCACAAAAGGTCAGGTCGTGCTGCCAGGACCGCTTCGCCGCCGGCTCGGCATTCGCCCCGGCGATCCGTTGGATGTGAAGATCAAAGACGGCGGCATCTTTCTTGCGCCGCGAGAGAAGAAACCGCGCGTAGCCAGAATCATCGACGATCCCATCAGTGGATTGCCGGTTTTATACGCGGGACCGGATGCGCCTGTTTTGACCAGTGAGCAAGTCCGGGAGATGCTGACCGAGTTTCCATGAAATATCTGCTCGATGTGAATGCTCTGATTGCGCTGGGAATTTTTCATCATGCATTTCATGAGCGCGTCGTCCTCTGGACCCAATCGGTGGCGACGGCGGCATTGTTGACGTGTTCCATCACTGAATTGGGTTTTGTGCGAATCGCCTCCCAAGTCTCCAGCTACGGTTTTACCGTACAGCAAGCCCAGAGCTTGCTGGTCCGCCTCAAGGCAAAAAATTCCCTCGTTTTCATCCCCGATGAAAATGACATTTCCGTGCTCCCCTCCTGGGTCAAGCGTTCCCGGCAAACAACCGATGGGCATCTGGCGCAGTTGGCAAAAACGAACGGCGCCTTACTGGCCACCCTGGATGAGGCGATTCCCAGCTCGTTTTCGATCCCAGTATAAAACTCTGCAACAACAACGCTGGGGAAACGCCGGACGGCAAGCGAAATAGGACGATCATGACCTCTTTAGCACGCACTTTCTCGTTCGAACTGGGCCCGCCGCGCACGCCCGAGGCGGCGGCCAAGCTGCCTGCCACGATCGCGCGCCTCGCCGAGGCCAAGCCGGATTTTTTCTCGGTGACCTACGGCGCGGGCGGCTCCACGCAGGAGGGCACCTACGAAACGATTATGACCGTGGCGCGGAATACCGGCATTGAAGCCGCGCCGCACCTGACCTGCATTGGCTCGACGCGGGCCGGCATCGCCAGCCAGCTCGTGCGCTACCGCGAGGCCGGCATCCGGCGCATCGTCGCCCTGCGCGGCGATCTTCCGGCCACGGCGTTGAGCCCGTCGGCGCCCGGCGAGTTTCCCTACGCCAACGAACTGGTGCGCTTCATTCGCGCCGAGCATGGCGGCTGGTTCCACATCGCCGTGGCCGCCTACCCGGAGATGCACCCCCAGGCGGTCAACCCTGCGACAGACTTCGCCAACTTCCAGCGCAAGGTCGAGGCGGGCGCGGACTCCGCGCTCACGCAGCTTTTTTTTAACGCCGACGCCTACTTCGACTTTCTGGAGCGCTGCGTCAAGGCCGGAATGGAAATTCCCGTTGTTCCCGGCGTCATGCCCATTACGAGCTATGCGAATACCGCGCGCTTCTGCTCGGGCTGCGGAGCCGATCTGCCGCGCTGGATACGGCTGCGCCTCGAAGAACTGCAGGATGACAAATCCGCACTCGCCGATTTCGGCATCGAGGTGGTCACGCGCCTGGGCAGGACGCTTCTCGACGGCGGCGCGCCCGGCCTGCACTTTTACACCCTCAACCAGACCGGCCCCGCGCTGCGCCTGTGGCAAAACCTTGGCTTGCCGCCCAAGGATTGACTTGCAGCCGGCCGCGCCAATCTCCACGCCGGGCGCGGCTGGAGTTGTAGAATAGCGATTGGCAAATTCTCGTGTGCGAGGACGATCAGCGATGACAGCCTTCATGGCCGGCAACCCGGCGCTCAAAGACCTTTCCAGCGACATCAAGCGGCGTATGGATAGCGCAGTGGCCGATTTCCAGGCAGGACTGGCGGCGACGCGCACCGGCCGCGCCAGCGTCCACATGCTCGATCAGGTCAAGGTGGACTATTACGGCACGCCCACGCCGATTACGCAAATGGCGCAGGTCTCCGCGCCCGAGCCGCAGATGATCACCATCGCGCCCTGGGATCCGACGGTCCTCAAAGAGATCGAGAAGGCCATTCAGGCGGCCGACCTGGGCTTCAATCCCATCTCCGATGGCAAGATCGTGCGTGTGCCCGTGCCGCCGATGACTGAGGAGCGCCGGCGCGAGGTCTGCAAGCACCTCAACAAAGTTCTGGAGGAGCATCGCACCGCCATTCGCAACGTGCGCCGCGACGGCAACGACGCCCTCAAGAAGCTGGCCAAGGACAAGAAAATCAGCGAAGACGACGAGAAGCGCGCCCTCGAAGAAGTGCAAAAGATGACCGACGGCGAGATCCGGCGCATGGAAGAACTGGCGCAGAAAAAAGAAGCCGAAGTCATGCAGGTTTGACGTGAAGGAGCGGGATGCGCATCAGGCAAGCCATGGGAACGGGCCTTCTGGCCGCGCTGATTTTTTTTGCCGCAGGACCAAGCCGGAGCTATGCTGCGGGCCAATGGGCCGCGCAGCAGCCGCTTAGCGCCTATTCAGTGCCGAACTCCGCGCTGCTTCAGCCGGAGCAGTTGAACCGGCTGTTGCATGCGCCCGCGGCGCAAAGGCCGTTGCTGTTTCAGATGGGCTCGCGTGTGCTCTTCGATGAGTCGCACATTCCCGGCTCGGAGTACATCGGGCCGGGCGCGCAACCGGCCGGCGCCGAACGGCTGCGCGCGCGCGTGGCGCGGCTGCCGCACAACGCCTTCATCGTGCTCTACTGCGGCTGCTGCCCGTGGAGCCGCTGCCCGAACGTGGGCCCTGCCTATGCGCTGCTCACCGGCCTGGGCTTCAAGAACGTCCGCGTGCTCTATCTGCCGAACAACTTCGGCGCCGACTGGGCCGCCAGGGGATTCCCGGTGACGAGCGGGCGGTAGGATTTTTGGCAGCATGAGCTGGTCTTCCCGATCTTCCGCTTCTTCGAGCCGTGGCAAGAAATGCCTTGCGCCGCGGCCTCGCGCTTGTTTTTCCGCGTCGCGGCGGTTCATCTGCGCACTTCTTGCCGTCGCTCTCGCCGTGCCCCTCGCCGCCGCGATGTCGGCGCACTCCGCGCGCACGTTGCTCAACCGGCCGGCTCCCGATTTCGCGCTGCGCGATCTCAACGGGCGCCCCCTGCGCTTGAGCGCCCTGCGCGGCAAGGTGGTGCTCGTCGATTTCTGGGCCAGTTGGTGCGCGCCCTGCCAGGTGGAGATGCCCACACTCGGCGCATGGCAGCGCCTGTACGGACCGCAGGGACTGGCCGTCATCGGCATCTCGATAGACGACGACGCGGCGACAGCCAGGCGCGTCGTGAACCGGCTCCATGTGGAGTATCCCGTCGCCATGGGCGATGCGCAGTTGGGCATGCGCTACGGCGGCGTTCTCGGCCTGCCGCTGGTCTTCCTCATTGACCGCAACGGTGTCGTCCGCGCGCGCTTCCAGGGTGAGACCGGCGCAAAGACGATCGAAGCCGAGGTCAAATCGCTGCTCGGCCCAGGCCGATAGCGTCGAACCATCCTTGCGCGGCAAGCCGCCGGTTCGACGCCTTGACAGCCGGCTCGACAAATTCACATCGGTAGCCGATAGTTATTTTGATGGCTACGAAAACGAAGTGTATTGGCATTCTGACGGCCGGAGGCGACAGCCCCGGTCTGAACGCCGCGATTCGCGGCGTGGGCAAGGCGGCGCTCGGCCACTACGGCATGAAGATCGTAGGCTTTCGCGACGGTTTCCGCGGCCTGGTGGAAAACCGGCGGCTGGAACTGGATCGCGCCACGCTTTCCGGAATTTTGACCACCGGCGGCACCATTCTGGGAACCAGCCGCGACAAGCCCCATCGCATGGTCATCAACGGCCGCACCAAGGACATGACCGGCGCGATTCGCGAAAACCTGAAAAAGTGGGGCATCGATTGCGTGGTCTGCCTGGGCGGCGGCGGAACGCAGAAGAACGCCCTGCGGCTGCACCAGGCGGGCATCAACGTCATTACCCTGCCGAAGACTATCGACAACGACGTGGCCCTGACCGACGCGACCTTCGGTTTTGCCACCGCGCTTGACATCGCCACCGAGGCCATCGACCGGCTGCACTCGACGGCGCACAGCCACCATCGCATCATCGTGGCCGAAGTGATGGGCCATCGCGCGGGCTGGCTGACGCTGGGCGCGGGCCTGGCCGGCGGCGCCGACGTGATCCTCATTCCAGAGATTCCCTACGACGTGAAAAAGATCGCCCTGGCCATCGGCGAGCGGCGCAAGCACGGCAGCAACTTCAGCATCGTGGCCGTCTCCGAGGGCGCGATGAGCCGTCACGACGCGCGCATCTTCGCCGGCGCGGAAAAGAAGCTGGAGCGAGCCAAGGGCTTGAACGAGAAGCTGGAGGCCAAGCGTGAAATCGCGGCGATCGAGGTGCGCCACCAGGGCAACACCATGCGTTTGGCCCGGGAACTCGAAGAACTGACGCATCTGGAGTCGCGCGTGACGATCCTTGGCTACGTGCAGCGCGGCGGCACGCCTTCGGCGGCCGACCGCATGCTGGCCACGCGCCTCGGCACGGCCTGCGCCGATCTGATCGCGCAGGGAAGATACGGCGTAATGGTGGCCGCACGCGGCGACGGCACCGAACCGGTTCCGATCGAGAAGGTGGCCGGCAAACGCAAATCCGTACCGCCCGATCACTCCTGGGTCGAGTCGGCCCGGCGGGTGGGAACCTGCCTGGGCGATTAAGCGGCCGGGCGGAGTTCCCGGCCTGTTCTTCGTTCGTTGTACGGAAGTCTGCGAATCGGCCGTCCTCACACGAACCCTTTCGGGCTCACGGGATTCACACCTTTGCGGAGCCGGTCTCCGGCGCGTTCCACTCACCGGTGCGCAGATACGCGTCGATGCCTTTGGCAGCCTTGCGGCCCGCGCCCATGGCCAGAATCACGGTGGCTCCGCCGGTGACGATGTCGCCGCCGGCAAAGACGCCGCGCTTGGAGGTGCGCATCGATTCGGGATCGGCGACGATGTAGTTGCGTTTGTTGGTGGCCAGATCGGGCGTGGTGCTCTGGATGAGCGGATTGGCCGTGGTGCCGACGCCGATGATGGCGACGTTGGCCGGAAGAACAAACTCGGAGCCCGCGACGGCGACGGGGCGTCGGCGTCCGTCGGCGTCTGGCGCGCCCAGTTCCATGCGCACGCAGCGCGCGCCGGTGAGCCATCCCTTTTCGTCGCCCACGAACTCGACCGGGTTGGTCAACATGCGGAACTCGACACCCTCCTGGCGCGCGTGTTTCACCTCTTCGGCGCGGGCCGGCATCTCGGCCTCCGACCGCCGGTAGACCAGCGTGGCCGATTTTGCTCCCAGCCGCCGGGCCGTGCGCACGGCGTCCATCGCCGTGTTGCCGCCGCCCACCACGATCACGTCACGATCGCGGCAGTCGTAGACCGGTTCGTCGAACTCAGGAAAGCGATAGGCGCGCATCAAGTTCGTGCGGGTCAGGAACTCGTTCGAAGAGTAGACGCCATTCAGGTGTTCGCCAGGAATGTCGAGAAACTGCGGCAGCCCGGCTCCGGTGGCGACGAAAACCGCGTCGTAGCCCTCGACGCGCATCAACTCGTCGATCGTCACGCTCTTGCCGACGACGACGTTCGTCTCGAACTCGACGCCCATGCGGCGCAGGTTCTCGACCTCCTGCTTGACGATGGTCTTCGGCAGCCGGAATTCGGGAATGCCGTAGACGAGCACACCGCCCAGCTCGTGCAGCGCCTCGAAGACGCGCACGCGATGGCCCTTCTGGATCAGGTCGCCGGCCGCCGAAAGCCCGGCCGGTCCGCTGCCGACAATAGCGACACTCTTGCCGGTCGCAGGCGCGATGGCGGGCAGGCCCAGTTGGCCGCTCTCGCGCTCGTAATCGGCGATGAACCGCTCCAGGTTGCCGATGGCGACCGCATCGCCTTTTTTGCCGAGCACGCAGCCGCCTTCGCACTGCTTCTCTTGCGGGCAGACGCGGCCGGTGATCGCCGGCAGGGCGTTATCCTCGCGCAGCTTGGCGGCGGCGGCCAGAAATTCGCCGGTGTGAATCAGCGCGACAACCTCTTTGATCTTGACGCCTACGGGACAATCGATCTGGCAGCCCGGCTTGAGGCAGGCGATGCAGCGCGTGGACTCGCCCGTGGCCGCCTCCGCGCTCAGGCCCAGATTCACCTCTTCAAAGTTGCGCGCGCGCGTCGCGGCATCCAGCTCGGGCATGTGCACCCGCGGAATCTTCATGCGTTCTTTGGCCGGCAGTTGATTCATCGACGTTCTCCCTCGCCGTTCTCAACAAGCCACGGATGAAGCGCGATCCCTGAGCCCTGATTTCTGGACCCTTGTTTTTCTCTACACATGATGCGTTTCTCCCTGCGCCGCGAGCCGGGCGCGCAACGCGGCGGCCTCTTTTTCCCTGCTCTCCACCGAGGCGCGCAACTGCGCAAGCTCCTCTTCGCGGTGCTCGTTGAAGGCCTTCATCGATTGGCATTCCTGCTCGCGGTACATCGCGTTGCGCTGCATGAGCACCTCGAAGTTCACCTTCGCGGCGTCGAACTCCGGCCCATCGACGCAGGCGAACTTGCTTTCGTTGCCCAGCAGCACGCGGCAGCCGCCGCACATGCCCGTTCCATCAACCATGATCGAGTTCAGGCTGACCATGGTTTTGATGCCGAGCGGCGCGGTCATGCGGGCCACGGCGCGCATCATCGGCACCGGCCCCACGGCCAGCACGAAGTCGACTTTTTGCCCCGCGGCCAGCAGTTCTTCGAGCTTTTTCGTCACCAGTCCCTGCTCGCCGTAGCTGCCATCGTCGGTCATCATGTAGGCCTCGTGGCTCGCGGCGCGGACCTCGTCCTCGAAAATGACCATCTCGCGGTTGCGCGCGCCTTCGATAAAGATGACGTGGTTGTCGGCCTCTTTGAGCGCGCGCGCGGTCGGCAGCGCCATCGCCGTGCCCACGCTTCCGGCCAGGATGGCCGCCGTGCCGTACTTTTCGATCTCCGAGGGATGCCCCAGCGGCCCGACAATGTCGAGGATCGCGTCGCCAGCTTCCAGGCAGTTGAGCAGCGAGGTGGTCTTGCCGATTCCCTGCACGACAATGGTGATGGTTCCGGCCGCCGGATCGGCGCTCTTGATCGTCAGCGGGATGCGCTCGCCGTTTTCCTTGACGCGCAGGATGACGAACTGACCTGGCCGCTGCTTGCGCGCGATCCGTGGCGCTTCGATGACAAACTGCCGGATGTTGAGACCGGCGTTGCGGGCTTCGACAATTTTGAACACAGCTCGACTCGACCTCCGGCGGGCGCGCTTCGACAGGCGCTCGTTGTGAGCGTGCAGCGACGAAAAAAAGGGCTCTTCCGGCGCGTGAGCGGCCAACTCTCCAGTTTCCCATTATTCTGGAACAAGCCGCCATTCAAGTGTGATGCGAATCACGCGGCAAGGGCTTCTTTTCTCCATCGGGTTCCATGCGGCGGCTCTGAGAGGTGCGATGAACTCACTGGAAAACTTTCGCCTCGTGGTCTTTCGCGCCGTGGCCGAGCAGTCCAGCTTTCGCAAGGCCGCCGAAATCCTTTATTTGACCCAGCCGGCCGTCAGCTTGCAGATCAAGGCGCTCGAAGAGGATCTGGGTGTGGTCCTTTTCGATCGCTCTGGCGCACAGGTCCGTCTTACGCCGGCCGGCGACTCGCTCTTCCGGTTCGCCGGGGAGTCGAGCCGCTTGCTGCGCGAGGCACGCCACGCCCTGGCGGAGTTCAGCGGCTCGCACAGCGGCGCGCTGGCCCTGGGCGCCTCGACGACGATTGCGCAGTACGTGCTGCCGCGGCTGCTGGGCGAATTTTGCGGCTCGCATCCGCGCGTGCGCCCCACGCTGATGAGCGGAAACACCGAAGCGATCGTGGCGGCGGTCGAAGAAGACAAGATCGCGCTGGGCTTCATCGAAGGGCCGCCG
This sequence comes from Acidobacteriota bacterium, assembly GCA_021785495.1. Taxonomy (GTDB): domain Bacteria; phylum Acidobacteriota; class Terriglobia; order Terriglobales; family Acidobacteriaceae; genus Telmatobacter. The sequence continues at coordinate 15,462 of JAJYFB010000019.1, forward strand.
CGAAGCCGTGGCGTTGCGCTGGCGCCCTTTGTGGAAGACGAACTGGTCCTGCTGGCGCCTGCCGGGCACGGCTGGGCCAGCCGCGGACGCATCGGCCTGCACGAGCTGACCGAGGGGCCCATCCTTCTGCGCGAGCGCGGTTCGGGCACGCGCCGCATTCTCGAACTGGCGCTGGAGCGGCACCGCATCCGGCTGAGCACCCTCCAGGTGGCGGCGGAACTCGACTCGACCGAGGGCATCAAGTCAGCCGTCGAAGCCGGCTTCGGCGCCGGTTTCGTCTCCCGCTGGGCGATTGCGCGGGATGCGCGCCTGGGCGCGGCTTTTCGCGTGGTCGAGATTGAGGGCGTCCGCTTCCGCAGGCACTTCGTGATGGTTGCCCCCAAGGGGCCGGATCTTTCCGGTCCCGTCGCCGAGTTTCGCGACTTCGTGCTGGCGCGCCACGCGCAAGGCCCGCAGCGGCGGCGTGAGTCGCCGGCCCGCAGCGGCGGTGATTTGCGAAGTTAATGGCCCATCAGCTTTTCTGCTTGGACCGGAGCGCAAGGTCCGGCAGAAACTGAGTGCATGTCGAAGATACTTTTCTTTGCGGGTTTGCTCCTTGCGGCTAGCGGCCGCGTTTCGCCGGCCGTGGCTCTGGCCATCGGGATCGCCTTCGGATTCGGTTTCGATCATCCGTTTCACTCCGGCGCGCGGCAAGGCTCGAAGTGGCTGCTGCAACTCTCCGTAGTCGCGCTGGGCTTCGGCATGAATCTGCATCAGGTTCTCGCCGCGGGCCGCTCCGGTTTTCTCTACACGGCGGGCAGCATCACTCTGACCTTGTCGCTGGGCTGGGCGCTGGGGCGTCTTTTGCAGGTCAGACCCTCGACATCCTTCCTGATCGCCACGGGAACGGCCATCTGCGGCGGCAGCGCCATTGCCGCCATCTCGCCGATCACTGAGGCGGACGAAGAGGAGATTGCGGTTTCGCTGGGCACGATCTTTATTCTCAACTCCGTCGCACTGGTGCTGTTTCCCTTCCTTGGCGCGCGGCTTCACCTGTCGCAAACGCAGTTTGGCCTCTGGTCGGCCCTGGCCATTCACGATACAAGCTCGGTGGTGGGCGCGGCGGCAAAGTTCGGCGCGCTGGCGCTGGCCGTCGGCACCACGGTGAAGCTGGCGCGCGCCCTCTGGATCGTGCCCCTCTCATTCGGAACCGCGGCCATCACCAGGAGCAAGGCGCGGATTCGCTGGCCATGGTTCATCCTGTTCTTCTGCCTGGCCGCGATCGCCAACACCTACTTCCATCCGCTGCACGCAGCCTATCCCTGGTTCAAACAGATCGGCGTCGCCGGCCTCACCGTCACGCTTTTCCTGATCGGGACAGGGCTTTCGATGAAAACCGTGCGCCAGGTCGGCGTGCGGCCCTTGTTGCAGGGAATCGTGCTCTGGATCGTCGTCACCGCCGGATCGCTCGCCCTCATTCGCGGCGGCTGGATTCATCTCTAGCGCCGGGCGATTCTTGTTCGGGTTCGGAGCGTTTGTATCGCGTTTTTCCATTTTTCCGGCAGAAAACGCAGAAAAACGGGTCGCCGTTAGCGGTTCAGCCAGCCCCCATCGACGACGAGCACGTGGCCGTGCAGGTAGTCGCTGGCCGAAGAGGCCAGAAAGACCGCCGCGCCGGCCAGGTCTTCGGGCTGGCCCCAGCGGCCGGCCGGAATGCGCTCCAGAATCTGCCGCGCGCGCTCGGGATCGTTGCGCAGAGCCGCTGTATTGTCGGTTTCCATGTAGCCGGGGGCGATGGCGTTCACGTTCACGCCTTTTGCGGCCCACTCGTTGGCGAAGGCCTTCGTCAGTTGGCTCACACCGCCCTTGGCCGCCGCGTAGGCCGGAACCAGAATGCCGCCCTGAAAGCTGAGCAGCGAGGCCATGTTGATGATCTTGCCCGATCCCTGCCGCAGCATGGCTCGTCCGGCCTGCTGCGTGAGCCGGAAGACACTCGTGAGATTCACATCGAGAATCGCCTGCCAATCTTCCTCGCTGTAGTCGGCCGCCGGCGCGCGGCGAATCGCACCGGCGTTGTTAACGAGAATGTCGATCGAGCCCAACTGCCGGACCGTCTCTTCGACAAGCCAGGCGCAGACGGCCGCATCGCCCACGTCGCCCGCCAGAGCAACGGCCTTCGAGCCGGCGCCTTCGACCCTGCGCTGTGTGGCCTCGGGCGTCGCTGCCGATCCATGGACGGCCACGCTTGCCCCGGCTTCGGCCAGCGCCACGGCAATGGCCGCGCCCAGGCCGCGGGACGAGCCGGTAACGAGCGCACATTTCCCCTGAAGACAAAACTTGTCGAGAATCAACGATGCACGTCCTTTCCGGGCGGCGGGCAATCGCACCCCCCGCTCATTATCTCCGATCCATTGCTCGCAGGATGATGCGCGGATGGCTCGCCTGCCGTGAGTTCGTCCGCCCGTGGCGCATGACGCCGCCTGGAATCAAGCCGGACGATTCTTGATCCGTTTGTTTGCATTACGCCGTAACGCTGTCGAATGCGCGACAAAGCGGACTATGATGGAGAACACATCCGGCAGGGAAGAATTTCAGTATGCTGCCTACACACAAAAGCGATTGTCTCCCGGCTTCCCTGGCGCGACGGCCGCTTCCGGGCTGCCGGCGTTGGAAGGGACCAGCAGCCGATACGGCAGGATGATGCGATGAAGAAATCGAATTCGTCGATGCAATTGACACGCGCCGCCGATTACGGTTTGCGCGCCATGATTCAGCTTGTCGCCGCGGGGGAAGACGAGCGGGTCTCGCTTCCCGATCTGGCCCGCGCGACGGGCGCGCCGGAGAGTTTTCTCTCAAAGGTCTTGCAGTCGCTGGCACGGGCCGGGCTCATCGTTTCACGGCGCGGGCAATCGGGAGGGTTTCACGTTACGCCCGCAGGGGCGGCGGCCACGGTGCGCGAGGTGATCGAGGCCATTGACGGCCCGATCTGCCTGAATCTTTGCCTCCTGCCGGGACGGTCGTGCATGCGCAAGCCACGCTGTGCCGCGCACCCGGTCTGGATGGAGGCGCAACAGGCCATGCTGAAGGTGCTCTCCGCCGCCACGATCGCCAGACTGGCGGCAGCGCAGGACGCGAATGGGGAACACTCGCGCGCAGCCTCCGGAAATTCGTTGATGAAGATTACCGGCGATTAACGCCGTCTCGCGCCGCTGGCGATCGCCACAAGCCGTCGCGGCAAGAGAACCACAGGGCATCGTTCCCGGCAAATTCGGCAGGGGACCGCTCGCGATCGAGCGCTCTTCCCGCCGATGCCGCAGGGAATGTCTTGCGTCTCCTGGGGGCCCTCACGGAGGCGAGAAGCGGTCAGGCCGATGCCGCCAACGCAGGCGAAACCATGCGGCCCTGGCGCGACGCCGCGCTTGGCTGTCCGGGAGCTGCACCCTGCGCAGACCCGAAGCCGCCGGAGCCGTCCGCCGCATTGACCTTGAACTCGCCCATCAAAGCCGTCAGCTCAGAGGCCAGCTTGGAGAGTTTCTCGCAGGCATCGACCGAACGCTGCGAACTCGCCGCCGTCCGCTCGATGATCCGCGCGATTTCGTTGACGTTGTCGTTGACCGACTGAGTCGAATAAGACTGTTCGGTTGAAGCGCTGGCGATCTGTGTGACCATCCGCTGCACGGATTCGGCGCCCTCGATAATACTCTCCAGCGATTCGCCGGCCGAGCGCGCCGAATCGACGCCGCCCTGCGCTTGACGCAGGCCATCGCGCATGGCCGTCACCGCCTCGCGCGTCCCCGCCTGGATGGCGCGCACGGTCTCGTCGATCTCCTTGGTGGCAATGCCGGTGCGTTCGGCCAGGCGGCGCACCTCGCCGGCCACGACGGCGAATCCGCGCCCATGCTCGCCGGCCCGCGCCGCCTCGATCGAGGCGTTCAGCGCCAGCAGATTAGTCTGATCCGCGATTTCGTTGATCACCTGCACGATCTTGCCGATGGCGTCCGAGGAGCGGCCCAGATCCTCGATCCTGGCCGAAGTGGCCTGATTGGCCTCGAGAACGCCCTGAAGGATCTCCACCGTCGCCTGCGTCGTCTTGCCGCCGGCGTGCGCGCTTTCCTCGGCCTTGCGCGCATCTCCCGCCGCGGTCTGCGTGGTCTGGCTGATCTCGTGAACCGCGGTGGAAATTTCGCTCATGGTGGTGGAGATGCGTTGCGCCTGCTCCTGCTGCCGTGCGGCCTGACCGGCGGTTTCGCGCGCCGATTGCGCCAGACCGGCCGCGGCCTCGTCCAGATCGTGGGCGTGCGCGATCACGGTTTGCACGATCTGCTCGATCCTTCCGATAAACACGTTGAACCAGGTGGCGACCTCGTCGATCTCGTCATGACCGTGGGTTTCCGCGCGCTGCGTCAGGTCGCCTTCGCCCTCGGCGATATCCTGCATGCGCCCGGCCAGCGCCTGCAGCGGACGAACCACCTTGCTTTCGACAATCCACCACGCGCCCAGGCACGCCGCCAGCGCAAAGACAAGCATCAGCAGCCCAATCGCGCGCCCGCGCACCGACGTGGCGTCCACTTGACCGAGTTGCGCCTGGAACTCCTTGGAGATGGCCGCGTCGGCGGCCGTCATCGCGCGGGACAAGGCGACATTGTCCTTGCCGAGCGCGCCCACTTGCGTCATCAACTCGTCGCTTGGCCCGCCGGTGCTGGCCAGCACTTGCGCGTAGGTCTGCTTGTCGCGGTCGCGCAGAGAGGCGAACTGCGCGACCAGCCCGCCGGCCTGATCGGCCAGCCCCGGAATCCCTTGCAGCGCTGCCTGCACGTCGCCAAGCGCCTGCGCAGTGTCGCTGGCATCCTTTTCCGCCTCCGACAAGGACCGCGTATCCTGAAGAACCACCGCATCGCCGTAGTGCTTCTTCATGCGCTCGAAGCCGGCCTCGGCCGCCTGCATGCGCAGCGCCGCCGGAAAGAGCGAGCCGGAGATCTGCGACATCCGGCGATGTGTCACGCTCGCCGTCCATTGCACGACGCCGAGCAGGGCCAGATTGCCAATGCCCAGTACCGCGAGCGTCATCAAGATGCGAGTTTTGACCTTCATATCCCGAAGCATGTGCCCCTCTCCTCTGCGTCCACCACGCACGCATCGCCGTTATCCGCGCGCTCTGCAGCCACCCTCCGGCATTTCTCGCAACGCCGGATGTTTCTGGAGCGGGAGGATTGCCCCGCTTCAGAAATCGAAGGGCGGTCGCGGCCCATCCGGCGAGCAGGCGCATGCAGAATCCCGAAACCGGCGGCCGGACCTGCCTGCCGTCTCAGCGAGCTTTTTGAAAGGCTGCACCGCTGCCGGTGCGCCGGCCCGTTACTTGACGACGAGCACTTTGACGCCCTCGTGCGGTGAGCTTTTCCCGATGTAACCGATCGCGCCTGCGTTGTGCGCAACATAGTCGACGACGGCCGCGTCGTTATCGAGCGAGCGCGGCATCGAGGCCTGGCCGGAAAAGACCAGGCTGCGCCAGCCGGCGCGAAAGGCCGTGTCGTTCTTGCCGATGTAGGCGGCAAGAAATTCGTTGGTGACCGCGCCTTGTTTGAGCAGAACCGGCGTCACCGCGGCGCCGTCCAGGCTGGTCGAGCCTCCGGTGAAGATGTCGCGCAGCTGGCTCTTCGAGACCGCGCCGGCTTTCACGCCGGGATTGGCGATCACCAGCGCCTGCGCCTGGGCGCGGACGGCAAAGAGCGATGCCACGAGAGCGAACAGCATGGTCCAGAACAGTTTTTTCATGGCGGTGTCCTCCTTTCGTCCCTAGAAACTGACGCCCAGCTTGAGAATGGTCATCTTTGTACTTGGCTGCAAACCGCCGGTGTTCAGGTCGATGTCGTAGCCCACGGCAGTTCCTTCAATGAAGTGCTCTTCGGCCTTCATGTACAAGTACTGGTTGAAGTCGTAGCGGCTGGAGACGACCCAGTCCTTGAAATAGCGCGAGGGGCCCAGCGCCGCCTGATGGTTGAAGTCCTGGGTCACGTAAACGCCAGCAATCAGCTTGTCCGTGAAGCGATAGCTCGTCATGAGGTACCACGAGCGCGTGTCGATGTTTTGCGGCAGGGGCGAGAGTCCGCTCATCACGACGTTGCCGGCGGAACGCTCATACTCGCCGGCGGCCATGACGCGGTCCTTTTCCCAGCGGACAAAGTAATCCGGCCAGTTGGGCACATTCAGCACCATGGTTCCGGGAGTCGTAATCGTGATTCCCTGCGTGGGCACGACATACGTGTCCGTAAAGGGGCTGTTGGATTGACTCAATCTGGCGTAGGAGGCGCCGATCATCAGGCCGGGCGCCGGCGTGATCCAGTGCAAGGTCACCCCCGTCTCCGGCGTATGCAGCCCGTTGGTCAGCGCGATCCCCTGTTCTTTCATGGTCACCCAGTAGCCGTCGTTCGGGCCGACAACGATCTCGCCACTCCATCCGCGATACTCGATCTTGCCTGCCGACTTGCCCAGCGCCAGGGTCCCGTAGACCAGGCCGCCGTACTCGGCCAGCACGGAGTTCCGGCTGGTGATGGGGTAGATGCTCTGCGGCAGCAGCGCCCACATGTACGCCGGGTCAATGTCCTGAATTTCGTTAAACAGGCCGGTGGGAATCTTGACCTTGCCGAAACGCACGCCGAATTTGTCATTGACCTTGTAGTCGGCCTCGGCCCAATCGAGTGTAATCGCGTTGCCGAAGTTGCCGAGCAGGAAGTAGCGCGCCTGCACGCCCACGCGCAGCTTGGGCTGCGGCTGGGCCGTCACGTTCATCACCGCCTCGGTCCAGGCCGGACTGCCGTTGCTGGAATTCGTCGTGAAGATGTTGTTGTTGGTCGTGTAGAGAAACCCCTGCGTCGCGTAGCCGTGAATCTGCATGTTCAGATCGTCGAGGCTTTGCGCGTGTGCGAAGACAGCCGCCGCAAACCACACGGCCAGAGCCGGAAAGATCAACCGTCGCATGATGAATCTCCTTCGTGATTTCCGGGCGGTGGCAAGCGCCACGACGCGGTATTTTGAACAACGCGCGTTGCGGCAACCCGCCAGACCGGTCAATGCGCGAGACAGCCAACCCGTAGCTCCACGAACCGGGAACTCCGGCAGTTCTCTGCCACACAAAGGAGCATCGGCCAGCGCGAGAAAATCTTTATGTCTGGAGCGGGAAGCGGCTTGCAGCGGGGACGGCATCGCCCTGCGTTCGGCGCAGGGAAGGACGATACGTCCCGATTTGGAATCGGGACGCCGCATGGTCCGGCAATGGGCGAGATCGCCGCGCCGGTAGCGCGCAGCTACCGTTGGAAGAGATCGATGGGCTGGGTGAAGTCGGTGGCGCGAATGTGGCGGGCGAGCGTGGGGTGCTGGCGTTCGAGGGCCCGGTACATCTCCCAGGCGACGCGCCGGTAGCTGAAGTGGCCGGCCGGGGCCGAGCGCAGTTCGGCGATGTACTGCGCCTCGGCGAAGTCCATCTTGAACAGGGCGCGGATGCGCGTGGCCAGCGGCAGAAGATAGAGCGCCGACTGCGCGGCCTCGGGCGCGGAGCCGGAGGCGATCTGCGCGGCGGCGGCGTGGGCTGCATCGATGGCCGCGCGGAACTCGCCGAGGACGCCGGCCTCGGCCAGAATGTCGGCGCCGGCCGGCAGATCGGCCGCGCCGGGAAGCTCGTAGCCGTGCCGCCCGGTGAATCCCTGAAGGATCTGCGTGACGCGGCGATGGCGGTGCAGGTCGCGGAAGCCGCCGATGTCCATGAGGATATCGAAGCGCAGGGCCGCTCCGGCATGAAACGCGCGCAGCGCCTCGTCGTGCGGGCCGCGGTGCTTCAGGCCAATCGCGACGATCTCCTCGACGCGCGGGGCCGGAAACGATGCGACCAGGTCGCGAATGGCGCGGTAGGGATGATGGCTGGCCGAGTAGAGCAGCGTCGCAGCCAGCTCGACTTCGAGCGATTCGGTGCGCTCGACGAGATCGACCACGACCTGGGGCAGCGTTGTGGACGAGAGCGGCGCCAGAACTTCTTCGGCGGCCTGAACGAGTTCGGCCTGTGTTTGCTGGAGGTAGAGGTTCGGCTGCGCGTACTTGACCAGCGTGGGCGCGGTGCGCACTTCGCGCGTGAAGAGGGCGGCGGCTGCGGCGGAGAAGGGAACGTTGGCGGCATCAGCGGCATCCGCGGAATTCGCGGAGCGGGCGGAGTTGGCGGCGCAGTTGGAGCCGCTCTCCTTCGCGTCGCCCGAAGCCGTCCCTGCGTCCCTCGTCCCTAAGTCCCTCGTCCCTAGTCCCTGTCTTTCGAGTCCCTGTCTTTCCGCCTCCGCAAGCTTTTCGACAAACGCCTGCGCGGCTTCGGCGTTCACATTCCAGGCCGGGCCGGCGGCGGCGGCGCGAAGCTTTTCGCCGAGATCGCGCACCTCGGCGGCCGGGTGCGCGAGCAGACGCGCGACCTGGGTTTCGAGCGTGCGGGCGCTGACAATCTGGCCGAGCGAGGTGTTCGTGGCCAGCGGCAGCAGGTAGCGCGCCACGTCGAAGGCGCGGGCGCGCAGAGTGCGCTCGTAGGCCTCGGGCTTGAGCGATTCAGGACGCGCCACGCGGGCGCGGAGCTGGTCGAAAACGGCCGCGGAAACCTTCTGGTAGGTGGCGAACAACTCGTCGATCGTCTTGGCAAACAGACCGGCCGCGGCCGAGTCCTCGCCAAAATCAGGAAAAAACCAGCCGGATTTGAGGAAATTTTGATAGCGCGTGGACCGTTCCTGGCCGTCCCAGCGCGTCTCGTCCACCAGGACGATGGCCGCCAGCAGGCTCAGCCGCTCGACGGCGAAAGCGATGTGGGCCAGATCGGCAATCGAACGGTGGCCATACTGAAAATAAAAGGTGTTCAGGAACTGCCCGGCCCGTTGCGCGCTGATCTCGGCCAGGGATTCGCGCATCGAGAGCGCCGAGCGCGAGTACTTGGCCATGGCGTAGGCGAGAATCTCCGGGTCCGCGCCGTGAACGGCGAAGACCTCGGTTTCGGTGCGCGCGCCGGAGGGAGATAAAGTTTTACTGGACATAAGGAAGGTCTCGCGGACAGAATACGTCATAAGGGAGTGTTCGCGCTCGACGGGTTTTGCACCGGAGCGCCGTGCATGCGGGATCGTCTGCCAAATTGCAGACGGAACCAACTGCGGATTCGCGCGCCGGCGCGCGGAGCGCGCGTTTCCCTGAGCCGAAGTGAGGCTGGAAGTGAACCGGAAGGCGTAGCATCGCACGATCGCTCTCCCCCAGAGCGAAGCGCGCCGCAGCCGGCTGCAATCCGAGTCGAGGCATGATCGAGGAGTTGCTGGTGCGGGAGTTTCTGGTGCGGACATCGCACAAACCGCGGCCTCTGCCCGCCGGGCGCTGGGCGATGACTCAGCGCTGGAACGATCTGCTTTTCGCCCACTGGACGATTCCCGCCGTGCTGCTGGAACCGCTGCTGCCCGAGTGGCTGGAGCCGGATACGTTTCAAGGGTCGGCCTGGCTGGGCGCGGTGCCCTTCTGGCTGGATCGCATCAAGGTGCGCGGCGTGCCGACGATTCCCGGCGTACGCAATTTTCCTGACCTGAACTTCCGCACCTACGTGCGCGACCGATTGACGGGAACGCCGGGGGTGTACTGTTTCTCGATCGATTCGAGCAATCTGGTGACCGTGGCGGCCGCCCATGCCGTCTACAAACTGCCCTACCGGCTTGCCGAAATGCACATGGAGCCGCGCGGCGAACGGGAGTTCGCCTTTTACAGCCGGCGTCGGTTCGTGCGACGCGCGGTGATCTTCAAGGCGCGGTATCGCGGGCTGGGACCGACCGCGAAAACCGCAGAGATTCGCCCCGGCTCCTTCGAATTTTTCTTCTCCGAGCGCCACTGCGTTTTCAGCGCCAACCGGACCGGCGAGCCGATCCGCGCCGCTTTGCATCACGTTTCCTGGCCGCTCGAAGAGGCCGAGGCCGAGATTGAGCGCAACGACCTGGCCGCGGCCGTGGGCATTGCTCTGCCGAAGATCGACCCGGTGCTGCACTACGCGCGGCGCATGGCGGTTTACATCTGGCCGGCCGAACTGGTGCGCCCGGCTCTGGCCGCGCGCCCGGTGACGGTGGCGGCCACGCCGATGGGATGAAGAACAGGAATCAGGCGCCGGCCGGGCAGAAAAAATACGTGCGCGCGGCAAGTTGCCGGCGTGCGCCGCCGATCGGAACAGGCATCCGCGCATGGATAAAAGACCATCCATGCGCGGATGCCTGCGGAAGGACTCCCTACTGCAGGAGCGTTCCCTGCTCGGCCTCCGGGCCGCCGTTGCCGTTCAGCTCCTCGGGCGGGATGATGACCGTGGCGGCCACCTTGTCGCCGTCTTCCAGGCTCAACAGGCGCACACCCTGCGTGGCGCGGCCGGCGGAGCGGATGGTCTTCGTATCGACGCGGATGATCTTGCCGTACTGGCTGATAACCATCAGCTCCGAGCCGTCGTCCACAAGCTGGATCGAGTTGACGCGGCCCACGCGCTCGGTCACGGACATGTTTTTGACGCCCTTGCCGCCGCGCGTCTGCAGGCGGTACTCCTCGACGTCGGTACGTTTGCCGAAGCCGTTCTCGCTTACCGAAAGAATACGGTAGGCGCCGGCCTCATGCTCCTTGGGCGTGACCGCGAGGCCAACCACGTAATCGTCCTTGATCAGGCCGATGCCGCGCACGCCGTAGGCCGGCCGGCCCATCGAGCGCACGTCGGCCTCGTCGAAGCGGATGGCGACGCCCATGTGCGTGGCCAGGAAGACGATCTCGGAGCCGTCGGTGATGCGCGCCGCCACCAGCTCGTCATCCGTATCGATGCCGATGGCGATGATGCCCCGCGCCATGACGTTCGAAAAATCCTTGAGCGGCGTCTTCTTGACCGTGCCCTTCTGCGTGGCGAAGAAGACGTACTTGCCCTCTTCTTCAAGGTTGCGCAGGCCGAGAATGGCGCAGACCTTTTCGCCCTGTTGCAGGTCGAGCAGGCTCTGCATCGATTTGCCCTTGCCGGCCGCGCCCACGTCGGGAATCTCGTAGACCTTGAGCCAGTACACGCGGCCCGTGTTCGTGAAGCAGAGCAGGAAGGCGTGCGTGGATTCGACGATGAGCTGCGCCACAAAGTCCTCATCGCGCGTCTTCATGCCCATGCGGCCCGTGCCGCCGCGCCGCTGCTGGCGATAGATGGAGATGGGCGTGCGCTTGAGATAGCCCTGGTGGCTGACCGTGACGGCGACCTGCTCGTCGGCGATCAGGTCTTCGAGCTGAAGCTCGGCGCTCTCGTCCACAATCTCGGTGCGGCGCTTGTCGCCGTACTTCTGGAGGATTTCTTCCAGCTCCTTGACGATCACCGCGCGCAACTTCTTCTCGCTGCCCAGAATCTCTTCGTACTCGGCGATCTTTTTGCGAATTTCGGCCAGTTCGTTCAGGATTTCATCCACCGAAAGCTGCGTCAGCCGGTAAAGCTGCAACTCGAGGATCGCGTCCACCTGCTTGAGCGTGAGGCCGCGTTCCTCGTGGGGCAGAATCTCACGGCCGAGCTGGAGGACAATGTCCTTGCCTTTGCCCCAGGCGTAGAGATTCTCGCGGGCGTCGGCGCGGGAGCTCGAAGCGCGAATGATGCGGATGACCGCATCGAGGTTGTCGAGAGCGATTTTGTAGCCTTCGAGGATGTGTTCGCGCTCGCGGGCCTTGCGCAGCAGGAAGACGGTGCGCCGCTGCACCACGTCGATGCGGTGGTCGATGAAAACCTGAATCGCTTCAGCGAGGCCCAGCTCGCGCGGCTGGCCGTTGACCACGGCCAGCAAGATCATCGAGAAGCTCTCCTGCAACTGCGTGTGCTTGTAGAGCTGGTTCAGCACGATCTCCGGCTGCGCGCCGCGCTTGAGGCCGATGACCATCCTCATGCCGTCGCGGTCGCTCTCGTCGCGCGTGCGGTCCGAGCCGATGTCGATCTCCGTGATGGTCTTGTTCTCCACCAGCTCGGCGATGCGCTTGAAGAGCGAGGCCTTGTTCACCTGGTAGGGCAGCTCGGTGACGATCAGCGCCTTCAGTTCCTTGGTGACGTTCTCGATGGCCACGCGGGCGCGCATCAGGAAGCGGCCGCGGCCGGTGCGGTAGGCATCGACAATGCCCGTGCGGCCGTAAAGAATCGCGCCGGTGGGAAAGTCCGGCCCGTGGACGTGCCTGAGCACCTCGGCCAGGCCCGCGCCGGGATTCTTCACCAGCGCGATGGTGGCGTTGAGCACCTCGGTCAGGTTGTGCGGCGGAATGTTCGTGGCCATGCCCACGGCGATGCCGCTCGATCCGTTGAGGATCAGATTCGGCAGCCGCGTGGGCAGCACCGAAGGCTCCTGCGTGGACTCGTCGTAGTTCGGCACGAAGTCCACGGTCTCCATGTCAATATCGGCCAGCAGCTCGCCGGTGATGCGCTCCATGCGGCACTCGGTGTAACGCATGGCCGCCGGCGGATCGCCATCGACCGAGCCGAAGTTGCCCTGGCCGTCCACCAGCGGATAGCGCAGCGAAAACGGCTGCGCCATGCGCACCAGCGTGTCGTAGATGGCCGAGTCGCCGTGCGGATGGTAAACGCCCATCGCCTGGCCGACCACCTTGGCGCACTTGGTGTATTTCTTGTTGTGCTCCAGGTGCATCTCGCTCATCGTGTAGAGCACGCGGCGATGCACGGGCTTCAGGCCGTCGCGGGCGTCGGGCAGCGCGCGGCCGATGATCACCGACATCGAATAGTCGAGATACGAACGACGCATCTCCTCTTCAATGTTGATGGGAACGAGGTTCGTGCCGCCGGGCGGATTCGCGCCGCCGAGAGGAAGCTGGGGGGTCTTGTCGTCTGCCATAGTTTTTTCTGAGGGAGTGCAGGAAAGCGGCAAAAAGTCCGGAAAAAGCGGGGCCGGGTCCGCATCTCGTGTCTTTATTCTAGAGGGTTGCCCCGGCTTTCCGCAAGGCGAATGAGAAGAAATAAGCCTTTATTTTTCTTTCAATTAAAGGGAAAATTCGGCTTCAGCTTCTTGGCGCCTGCGGTTTGGCCCCCAACCGGCGGCACCGGCGGACCCACCAGAACCCCATCGTTGAGCGAGGCCGCGACCAGCCGTCCGCCGGCCGCGCGCACGAGCGCGATCCGGTAGCCGCTCTGCCAAAAAGCCCAGGTCATCGTCTGCGGATCGATGGCGTAGATCTGATCGCTCGTGCGCGAGCTGACCAGAACGCGCCCTGCCGCCGCGTCGTAGCTGAGATCGCCAATGTCGCCGAGCGGAAGGCGATCGAGCCAGAACCAGCTTTTGCCCAGGTCGCGCGTAAAGAAAAGCCCCTCCAATCCGCCCAGCCACAACGCGCCGTCGGCCGAAAAGGTCACGCAGCGCATGTGCGTCAGCCGGGTGGGCGCGCCCATCGGCCACCACGATTGGCCGGAGTCGTGCGAAATCACCACGCGATCGTCGCGCACAGCGGCCATCTCGTCGCCCTGGACCGCGACCGAAAGAAAATCGCCCTGGTCCATCACCGGCCCCCCCTGCCAGCTCGCGCCCTGGTCGCGGCTGGTCAGCAATCCGTAGGCGGTGGCCGCCACCCAGACCTTGCCCGAAACATCGAGCGCATGCACCAGGCTCTCGAATTCAACCGGTGGCTCGCTCACCTGTTTTTCGATGTTCACTTGCGCGCCACGCATCTTCACGGTGGCTGTTTTGAGCCGGGTATTGGCGATGGTGTTGCGCGGCTGCCAGGCATCGCCCGCGAGCACGAAGATGCCATGGCTGGTTCCGGCCACGATCTGGCCGTCGCCCGCCTGGCCGAGCGCGAAGACGTCGCGCCCGTCGAGGCCGACAGACAGTTGCCGCCAATCGGCGCCGTCGTCGCCGGTGCGGAAGACGCCGCCGAACTGCTTGTCGTTGACCACGCCCGCGTAGATACGCCGCGGATCGCGGCGATCGACCAGCAGGGCCGCGATCTTGCGCTCGGAAAGGCCCGCATTCGACGGCGCAAAGCTGCGGCCGCCGTCGTTGCTGGCCAGCACGCCGCCGCGATCGGTCGCCAGCAGCACGCGATTCGAGTTCGCCGGATCGACGTACACGTCGTTAACCACCACGTCCGGGGCGGTCCGGCGCTCGAAGCTGCGGCCGGCGTTCGATGTTTTGTAGAGCCCTTCGGTGGTTCCGGCGTAAACCACCGCGGGATTTTCTGGATCCTGGCGCAGCACGCGCGTTCGCCGCGCCTCGTTCGGGATGCCCTGAAT
>JAJYFB010000154.1 GCA_021785495.1 Acidobacteriota bacterium
GAGCGCATCGCCACCGAGTGGAAACTGGAGGGGCACGAAGGCACGCGGCAGGTGAGGGAACTGCGCGAGCGGCACGGCGTCCGACCCGTCTTCAAACTCGTGGATACCTGCGCGGCCGAGTTCGAGTCGATGACGCCCTATCTCTACTCGACCTACGAGGAAGAGGACGAGGCGCCGCCGACCGGCAAGCCGAAGATCATCATCCTAGGCTCGGGACCGAATCGCATCGGGCAGGGCATCGAGTTTGATTACTGCTGCTGCCATGCGGCCTTTGCGCTCCAGGGCATCGAGTTCGACTACTCGTGCGTGCACGCCGCCATGACCCTGCGCAAGGCCGGCTTCGAGACCGTCATGGTCAACTGCAACCCGGAGACCGTCTCGACCGACTACGACACCAGCGACCGTCTCTACTTTGAGCCGCTGGTGCTCGAAGACGTGTTGGCGATCTATCACCACGAGGCGCAAACGGGCGCCGAGATCGGCATGATTGTGCAGTTTGGCGGGCAGACGCCGCTGAATCTGGCGCAGCGGCTGCGCGCGGCCGGCGTGCCGATCATCGGCACCTCGCCCGATTCGATCGATCTGGCCGAAGACCGCAAGCTCTTCGGCAAGCTGCTGGTGGATTTGCAGATTCCGCAGCCGCACGGCGGCACGGCGACCAGCGTCGAGCAGGCTCTGGCCGTCGCCGAGCGGATTGGCTACCCGGTGCTCATTCGCCCCAGCTTCGTGCTGGGCGGGCGCGCCATGGTGATCGCCTACGACGCCGACGCCGTCACGCGCTACATGCGCCAGGCCGTCGAGTACTCGCAGGAGCGGCCGGTCCTGATCGACCACTTCCTGGAAAACGCCGTCGAGGTCGATGTGGATGCGCTGTGCGACTCCGAGGACGTGATCATCGCCGGCATCATGCAGCACATTGAAGAAGCGGGCATTCACTCGGGCGACTCCTCGTGCGTGCTGCCGGCCGTGGACATCAAGGCCGAGACGCTGGAAACCCTGCGCGCCTACACGCGCAAGCTGGCTCTTGCGCTGAAGGTTGTCGGCCTGGTGAATTTGCAGTTCGCCATCCAGAGCGACGACGAGGGCAACGACCACGTTTACGTGATTGAGGTGAATCCGCGGGCTTCACGCACCGTGCCCTACGTTTCGAAAGCCACCGGCGTGCCGCTGGCCAAGATAGCCGCACGGCTGATGACGGGCCGCAAGCTGCGCGAATTGCTGCCGGCCGAACTGGCTTCCGGCCAGGATCTGGGCACCGGCGCGCACCACTACGTCAAGTCGCCGGTCTTTCCGTGGTCGAAGTTCGCCGGCGTGGATACCGTGCTCGGGCCGGAGATGAAATCGACCGGCGAGGTGATGGGCGTGGCGTCGAGTTTTGGCGAGGCCTTCGCCAAGGCGCAGCTTTCGGCCGGGCAGATTCTGCCCACGGGCGGCACGGTCTTCTTCACGGTGAACGAGCACGACAAACAGGCGGTCGTGGCGCTGGCCAGGCGGTACGTGCATCTGGGCTTCCAAATCGTCGCCACCGAAGGCACGGCCAATGTTCTCGAAGCCGCCGGCCTCAAGAGCGAGCGGGTCTTCAAGGTCGGCGAGGGAAGGCCGAACGCGGTCGATCTCATCAAGGAGAATCGCATCCAGTTGATCGTGAACACGCCGCGCGGCCAGGATGCGATCTTCGACGAGAAGGCGATTCGCCGCGCCGCCGTGCTGGCGCGCATTCCGACGATCACCACGCTGGCCGCCGCGCAGGCCGCGGCCGAAGGCATCGCCTCGATGCAGCGTCATCGCGTGACCGTCTTCGCCCTGCAGGCGCTGCATCGGGAGCGGGAACGTTGATCGCATCCGTCCGAGCGAGCCACCTGTCGGCGGTTGTAACGGCAGGTGAACTCGTTCAGATCCTTGCCTCACTTTCATTGGCGCAGAGAGGCTCCCCGCACTAAAAGCAAACTCGACGCCGCCTTCCATAAAGCGGATGATTTCCCGCGAAGATCATCCACTTACTGGAAGCTGCTTGCAATGTTGAAGCATTTCTGTTCCGGTTTACGAATCGAGCGGCAAGAACCTATGGACGGCCGACGCCTGGTTCCTGAATTTCCGTCTTCGCCGTCTTTTCCGCCTCGAAGAATTTGATTGCCCGCACCACGCGGTCGCGCGCGTACGAGGCGTCGTGCCAGCCCTTGATCTCCACGCGCTTGCCTTCGAGATCCTTGTAGATCGAGAAAAAATGCGTGATTTCCTTGAGCAGATGGGGATAAATGTCGGTGAAATTCCAGATGTTGGCGAAACGAGGGTTGTTTTTGCCCACGGCCAGAACCTTTTCGTCGAGCGTGCCCTGATCGAGCATCTCCAGCAGGCCGATGGGCCGCACCTCCTGCACGCAGCCGGGAAAACTCGGGCCGGGAACCAGCACCAGCACGTCCAGCGGGTCGCCGTCGTCGCTCAATGTCGAAGGAATGAAGCCGTAGTCGCCGGGATAGTGAACCGGAGAATGCAGGTTGCGATCCAGCTTGAAGACGTGCAGTTGCTTGTCGTACTCGAACTTTTGCGTCCCTTCCTTGGGAATCTCGATGACGACGCGAAAGACCTCGGGCGCGCGCTCGCCGGCGGGCAGTTCCAGATAGTTCACCATGACGTTTGTATCTCCTTGGGGAATGCGAAGCTCGACCAGCCGGCGTCCGACCTCTAAACCCTGAACCCTGACCCCTGCCTTATGGCTCCAGTCTTTATAATCGGTGATTATGAAGGCGCATGTCTATGTCACGCTGAAGGCGTCGGTTCTCGATCCGCAGGGCCAGACCATCCATAACGCTCTCCGCAAGCTCGGCTTCAACGATGTGGACGCTGTGCGTCAGGGCAAATACTTTGCTCTTTCGCTCGCCGATTCGCTTTCAGCCGAGGCCGCGCGCGCCGCGGTCGAGCGCATCGCGCGCGAGGTTCTGACCAACCCGGTGATCGAGGAGTTCAGCTACAAGCTGGAAGAGTAACGGGCGCGGCCGCCAGCCGCGCGCGATCGCACGCTCCCAGGCCTGGAGTTGTTTTTCGCCGGCTGCGAATGCGCCGAGCGCCCACGCAAAAAACTTTTCGCTGCCGTTGCCTTGTCGCCCGCCCTTTGAGCGAAAATTGGAAGTGATATGAACCTCCGACTGGCAATTCCCGCTGAGCTTCGCGACGCCGTGGACGCGGCCGCCGCCGATTGGCAATCGAACCGCAAGATCGAGCGCTTCTGGAAGAAGGATGCTTCGCTCTGGACGAACGGCGGCGAGGAGAAGTGGCTGGGCTGGATCGACATTGTCGAGCGCCAGCAGAGGGATCTCGGCTCGTTGGCCGAGTTGGGCGGCGACGTGAGGAGCGCGGGCTTCCGGTCCGCGCTGCTGCTGGGCATGGGCGGATCGAGTCTTTGCCCGGAGGTCCTGGCGCGGACCTTTGGCCGGCAGGAGGGCTTTCCTGAGTTGCACATTGTGGATTCGACCGATCCCGATCAGGTGATGGCGGCCTGCAAGGCGGTCAATCTGGCCGAGTCGATGGTAATCGTGGCCAGCAAATCCGGCTCCACGCTCGAACCGAATATCTTGAAGCAGTTCTTCTTCGCCGAGATGCGCCGCGCCGTGGGCGCCGAGCAGGCGGGCGGCCGTTTTGTGGCCATCACCGATCCCGGCTCGAAGATGGAACAGGTGGCCAAAGCCGACGGTTTCCGCGCCATCTTTTACGGCGATCCGCAGATCGGCGGGCGCTATTCGGCGCTGTCGAACTTTGGCATGGTGGCGGCCACCGTGGCCGGCCTCAAGGTGGACAAGGCTCTCGACGAGGCCGCCAAGGCGGTTGCCTCCGCCAAGGAGCCGGTCGCCGGCAACCCGGCCGTGCGGTTGGGCCTGCTGCTGGGCGCGGCGGCCAACGCCGGCCGCGACAAGATCACGCTGTTTACTTCGCCGGAAATTCACGATCTGGGCGCGTGGCTGGAGCAGTTGATCGCCGAGTCCACGGGCAAGGAAGGCAAGGGCATCACGCCCGTGGACCGCGAGTCCATTGGCGCGCCGGAGGTCTACGGCAAGGATCGGGTCTTCGCCTACGTACGCCTGAAGGGCGCCGCCGACGCCAAAGCGCAGGCCGCGCTCGACGCCAAGGTCGCGGCCCTCGAAGCCGCCGGCCACCCGGTGATTCACATCGCGATCGAAGACCTCTACGAGATCTTCGGCCAGTTCTTTGCCTGGGAGGTGGCCACGGCCGTCGCCGGCGCGGTGATGGGCATCAACCCCTTTGATCAACCCGACGTGGAATCGGCCAAGATCGAAACCCGCGCGCTGACTGCCGAATACGAAAAGACCGGCAAACTGCCCGAGCGCAAGCCGGTGCTCACCGAGTCGGGCATTGAACTCTACGCCACTGAGGCCTACGCGGCCGAACTGCGCGCCGCTACGCCCTCGGCGACGCTTTCCGGATTCCTGCGCGCCCATCTCGGCAAACTGCGCGCGGGCGACTACTTTGCCGCCGTGGCTTTTCTGCCGATGTTCGAGGCCCACGAGGCCGCCATTCAGGTGCTGCGGCACAAAGTTCGCGACCGCAAGCACGTGGCCACCTGCCTCGGCTTCGGCCCGCGTTTTCTGCATTCCACCGGGCAGGATTACAAGGGCGGCCCGAACACCGGCGTCTTTTTGCAGATCACCGCAAAGCACGCCGAGGACGTGGAGATTCCGGGGCAGAGGTACAGCTTCGGCGTGGTCATCGACGCGCAGGCCGCCGGCGACCTGGCGGTTCTTGAAGCGCGCGGCCGGCGCGCCCTGCGTGTTCACATCGGGGCCGACATCGAAGCCGGTCTGAGCCTGTTGAATGAAGCGGTTGCAGCGGCGCTGAAGTAGGCCGTCCGCCTCCGCAAACCGCATTTCAGCATCCTGTCCGGGCCGGCCCTCATGAAACATGGGGCCGGCCTGGACGCCGTTGCGGCCCCGTCGCAAAGCGGTGAATGGATGGGCTCTATCGATTCCTCCTTTGCGCCAGAATGTTGCATGGAACGCGGAAGGCAACTTTTTCTCGCGGGCCGGGTCTGATCGGGTAACTGCGCGAAGCCGGGTTCGTCCCATGGAGCGAACCGCGGGAAGCTGGTGGCAAAGGCCGTTCTCCCCGCGTCGGCTCTCCGGGGTGAAAACGGCTCGAACTGAGGAGAGATCGCGATGAAACGCCGTGTGCCGAAGAACGCCGCGCTGTCGTTTGTGGCGTGGGCTGCGTTGATCGTCTTCAGCGCCGCGATTGCGCTGGCGCAGGAACCAGGCTCGACAGCCGGACCATCCCCGGAGCAGGGCCAGGCTGCCGCGGGATCGGGACAGCGCACCGACGGCCAGATCGAAATGGATGTGGTCAATGCGCTTGACGCAGCGCCCGCGCTGAAAAACGACCTGATCACGGCGGCCACCATTCAGAGCGAGGTTACGCTTTCGGGAACGGTTTCGAGCGCGGCCTCGAAACAACTGGCCGGGTCGATCGCCGCCGGCGTCCAAGGCGTCACGAAGGTGCAGAACAACCTGAAGGTGGGCAATCCGCAGGCAGCCCCGGAGTACTCCGTCGATCAAGGCTCAAGTCAAGGTTCAAGTCAAGGCTCGGAGCAGGGTTACGAGCCAAACTCTTCGACGACGCCGCAGGACGAAGACTCTGCCGCAGGTTCGCCGTATGCGCAGCAGGAAAACGCCCCGCCACAGCCGCCGCAACCGCAGTACCCGCCGCAGCCGCCCCAGCCCGGCCCCAGCTCAGCGTACGCGCAGCAATCGCCGTATGCGCAGGCTCCGCGACCGTACGCGCAACAGTCTGCGCCGGTGAGCGGTCCGGTCACGCTCGCGCCCGGAACCCTTCTGCAGGTGCGCACCAGCGAGCCGGTCGATAGCAAGCACGCGGTTCCGGGCGAGCCGGTTCAGTTCGTCGTGATTCAGGACGTGACCCTGGGCGGCGTTCTGGCCGTTCCGCGCGGAGCCGTGGTGCATGGCATCGTCACCGAGAGCCGAAATGTGGGCTCCGGGCCGTTGGCGGGCAACTCCACGCTCTCGCTGGAGCTGATCTCGCTCGACCTGGGCGGACACAATTACACGCTTCAGACCGATCCGTTCCGGGTCAAAGCCCCGAATAAAGCCGGCCGGACCGTGGGCAGCGCCGTGACCGGCGGCCTCTTCGGCACCATCCTGG
>JAJYFB010000020.1 GCA_021785495.1 Acidobacteriota bacterium
ACCAGTTTCGACAACGAAGCGATGTCGGCCTGGCGCTGGTCCTCGAGCGTACCGGCGTCGGCCTTCGGCGAGGCCGACTGAATCTGCAGATTCAACTGCGCAATCGACTGGGTCAGCGAGTTGATCTGGCTGACCGTGCCCGAGGCCTCCTGATCGAGCGCGCTACGCTGCGCATTCAGGCTCTGCGCGGCGCCGGAGATGTCGCCGGCCAGGGTCGAGGCCGACGAGAGCACGGACTCGCGCAGAGCATTGTCGGTCGGTGAGGCCTCAAGCGAGGAGAAGGAATTGAAAAAACTGGTGATGTCCGCGCCGATGTCGCCGGCCGTCGCGCTCGACGAAGAGCCCGAATCCACGGTAAACAGCGCCTGAACACTCTGCAGCGCCGTCAGCCGGGTTCCCGAGGCCGAGGCCAGTTGCTGCTGCTGGTCGATCCGCCCCTGCAAAATGCGATCCCGCTGCGAAGTCGCCCCGGTCTCCGTGACGCCGGTACCCACCAGGACTCCATTGATATTGACGGAGGGATTCTGCTGCCAGTTGGGCGTTTCGACGGTATAGCCCGTGGTATTGGCGTTGGCCACATTGTTGGCCACCACACTCAGGGCCGCCTGATCGGCATTGAGCGCACCGGTCGCGATACTCAGCGCGGAGTTAATCGTCCCCATGCCGCGCCTCCGCCATGCCGTGCGCCTGGTGCTCGGTATACTCCACACGCCCGGCGCGAAGCTCGCGCAAGCGATGGATTAAATTCCGATTCGACCGTGTTGCTTCCAGCACCCTGGCGAAAACGGCCATCTCGCTCTCGGCCTCGACCGCCTGCCGGGCCAGAAGCAGGCGCGCCGCCACGTCGTTCGGGTCGAAATTCAGGATCAGCGCCTGACAGCAACGCGCCAGCTCTTCCAGCCGGGGTGCGTCGAGCAGAGCCAGCGATCGCGAGGCTTCGGCAACCAGCTCTTTCAGCTCCGAATTGGCAGGATAGGCGCCCGATTCCTGGATCAAAGCCCCTCCTAACTCCCGTAGGACGGATTGGCCGCCATGCCGCCGGCCAGCATCGAGTCGACGAGCTTGGAGGCCACGGCCGAGGCCGGAATGTTATACGTGCCCGCTGCAAGCGCCGCCTGCACGGAGGCCACCTTGTCGGCGCGCACCCCTTCCCCCGAAGCCGCCTGCGAAACCTCGCTGGCCGCGCTGCTCAACGTCGCCTGGTCGCTGGCAAAACTCGACGCCGGCGCCGTGGCGGCATTCCCCTTGCTCTGCGCGGCCGGCTCCGTGGTGGAGTTGACGCCGAACAGCGACCGTAAGCTATCCAGACTATTGCGAATATCCATTTCTTTCTCTCCCTGTCCGGCCTATCGTCAGAATTTTCTCATTGCTTTAGTCATTGAAAGGCTCTCATGCAGTCCTTTTGGTGCCGTTTTTTGGTTACCTTTCCCGGTTTCCGGGTGATTCCCTGCCGGAGAGAGGTCGCGCACAATCCAGTTTGCGATCCCCAAGCCGCCATGCTGACTGAGCGATTGGCTCAGCGATTCGGAGGCAAAATCGTTCAGTGCGCCGTTCGATCCCGCCTCGTCCCCGGAGTCATCCAGCGCCACGCCGCTGGTCATCGGCTTGAGCAACTGCTCGATCATCATGCCCTCGAATTGATGCGCGGCCTGCACCAACTGCGGCGAAGGCGTTTTTTTTGCCCCCGTTTCCGCATTCTGCGCCACCGACGCATTGCTGATCGCTGTCCGTTGCATCCCCTCTCCCTTCGCTTTGCTGCACGGCGCAGGACCACTCAAGCGCCCTGTCCGTCTGCCGCCCTGCCCGTCTACCGCCCTGCCCGAACCCCATCCTCAACCCGAACCCGGCCGGCATCAGAGCACCACGAGGTCGGCGTCGAGAGCGCCGGCGGCCTTCATCGATTGCAGAATCGAGATCACGTCGCGGGCGCTCGCTCCGATTCGTTGCAATTGCTGGACCAAATCCTCGACGGTGGCGCCCTCCTTGAGATCGATCTCGTTGACGGGCTTGTCCTGGGCCTGTACGGTGGTCTGCCGCACCACCTGGGTGGTTCCGGCCGCCATGGCGTTCGGCTGCGAGACCTCGACCTGGGAGATGACGTTGACACTCAGGCCGCCGTGGAGAATCGAAACCGGCTGGAGGCGCACATTGCCGCCGATCACCACCGTGCCCGTGCGCTCGTTGACCACGACGCGGGCCCGCGGATAGACATCGATCCGGGCCTCTTCCACCCGGTCGAGCAGCGCGGCGACATCTTCCTTGGGCTGGACGGCGATCGACACCTCCCGGCTGTCGATGGCGTGGGCGCGGTCGGAGCCCAGAGCGCGATTGATGGCCGCCGCCATGCCTTCTGCGGTATGAAAGTCGGCGTTGTTCAGCAGCAGATTCACCGTGCGCATTGCGGCCAGGTTGAAGGGAACGGCGCGCTCCACCAGGGCGCCATTGGGAACTCGCGCCGTGGTCGGATAGTTCACCTCGCGGGCATTGCCGCCGGCGGCGACCATATAGCCGCCGACCACCAGCGGCCCCTGCGCCTCGGCGTAGATCTGGCCGTCAGGCCCGTAGAGTGGAGTCATCAACAGGACGCCGCCCTCGAGCGAACGCGCATCGCCAGCCGAGGAGACGGTAATATCCACCTGGCTGCCCGCCTGGCTGAAGGGCGGCAGAGTCGCCGTCACAAAGACCGCGGCAACGTTCTTCAACATCATGTTCTGCGCGCTGAGCGCGCCGGTCTGCGGCACCGTGACACCCATGCGTTCGAGGATCGACACCAGGGATTGATAGGGAAAGATCGCCTCCTGGCTGTCGCCGCTGCCGCGCAGGCCCACCACCAGCCCATAGCCCACCAACTGGTTGTCGCGTACCCCTGCAATGCTGGAAATGTCCTTGACCTGGGTGCGGCGCTCGACCGTCTGCGGCCGCAGCACGGCCATGGCGAGCAGCCAGACTGCGGCCAGCGCCAGCCACCACCAGAAGGCGCGATGCGCCCGCGCCCTCGACCGCGCCTGCGCGATGCCGAGCGCCATGACGGCGCCGCCATCGACGGCATCTTTCCCGGTCTGCTCCTCACCGCCCATCTGCCGCATGACCCTCTCCCGCGCTCTGCCCTTGATCCTTCACCGAATGCAGGCCTCCAGCCCGTCCCAAATCTGTTTTTCGCCGGTGAAGGGCCCGATTCCCCGCCTCATTTGTTCTTCCCAACTTGTTCTTCCCAACTTGTTCCCCTCAACCGGTCCTTCCCCACCGGTCCCCTTCAACTAGCCCACTTCAACCGTCCCACCTCAACCGGCCTGACGCGACCTGTCCGTCTGCCCGCCCATGGGCCGGAGGTTCAGAAGACCAGCAGTCTCTGGAGGAAGCGCACGACCGGGCTCTGCCGGTAGGTCGAATCGTTGACAATGCCCTTGCCGGTCACATCCAGTTCGAGATCGGTCATGGCGCTGGAGGGCACCTGATTGAGGTTATTCACATCTTCAGGGCGCACCAGTCCGCGCAGCGTAATCAACTGCGTCTGCTCGGAGAAGGTCAACTCGCGCGTCGCCTGCACCACCAGCATGCCGTTGGGCAGCACATCGACCACTTCGGCGCCAAAGGTGGTCGCCAGGCTGGCGTCGGTGGTGCTCTGTCCCTGCGCCGTCAGGCCGGAGGCGGCCGTGGCGCCGAGCAGGTTCTGCAGGTTGTTGGCGGTCTTCAGCGCGCCAAAAAGCCCGGTCAATCCCGAACTGGCGTTCGAGGCACGGGAGTTTTTGACCTGTCCGACGGTGGAGGCCGTCAGGCTCTCGCCGACCACGATCATCACGACATCGTGGAGGCGAAAGGCCTTCACATCCGTGCCCAGCCGCACAAACTGCCCCTGCGCGCTCCAGATGGAACCAGCGGTCAGCACCTCGGCTGCGTGTTCGGCGCGCACCCGGTCAATATAGGCGTTCAAAGCCGCCTCGGGCGGCGTCGTCTTGCCGGGCGCGGCGGCGGTCTGCTTTTTTTTGCCGAAGAACCCGGCAGCCGGCTGCGGCGCGGAGCCGAGCAGCAGCGCCGCGATCGCCGTCAGAATCCAACCCCTGTTCATGGCTTCACCTCGCCGGCCGGGCCGAGCGTCGCGCGGCCCGGCGCATCGGCCACCACGCGCACGGTCGCCCCGCCCACCGTCAGACGCGCCCGAAAGACCGCTCCCTGCGCGGCCGGCTCCAGCGCCACGGCCTCCAGACGGGCATCGACCACGGGCGTATGCTCCTCGACCAGGATGGAATCGCCGGCGCGCACGATCGGCTGCGAGAGAATCGGCGCCGGGCTGACGGGCACGCCCCTCTCGCCCGGCTTCATGGCGGCCGGCCCGGTCCCGTGACGCACCCGCACCAGCCGGCCCGGCGCGGCGGGCCGCGCCGGATCCCGCACCAGCAGCCACTGATCGCCGGTCGCCGGATCGTCGATCTCCCGCAGCACCTCGCCCTGGAAGGCAGCCGAAGCCACCATGCGCACCGCATTGTGCGGCCGCGCGGCCGAGGCCGCCGGCTGCGCCCCGGCGACGGCCACCCAGGCCAGCGCCATCGCAAACACCGCCGCCAACGGCCCAGCACCCTTTCGCATCTTCCGTTTTCCCCTCGTTCCCATCGCGCCCTGCCCCGATCGCCGGTCTTCCGATTGCGGTCTTCCGATTGTCTGTCTTGATCGCCTGCCCCGATTGCCCGTCTTTCGATCGCCTGCCGGGATGCCCATCCTTCGATCGCCCGTCTTCCGATTGTCGGCGCCCGGCGCCGGAAGGCTCATTGCGTCATGTTGTTGACCTCCTGGTACATGGTGTCGGCGGCCTTGATGACCTTCGTGTTCGACTCGTAGGCCCGCTGCGCCAGCACCATCTGCACAAACTCGGTGACCACATCGACGTTCGAGTTTTCGAGGTACCCTTGCTGCAGCGTGCCCTGCCCCTGCGTGCTGCCGGGATTGCCCAGAATCGCGTTGCCCGAGTTGAGCGTGGGCATCAGCAGATTGTTGCCCATCATCTCCAGACCGCCCGAGTTGGGGAAGGTCGCCAGTTGAATCTGGCCGAGCTGCGCCGGATTCTGCTGTCCGGGGAGGGTCGCGTTCACCGTGCCGTATTGCGTGATGGTGACCGCGGTGGCGTTGGGCGGAATCGTGATGGCGGGAATCAACGGATAGCCGTCGGGCGTCACCATCTGCCCTTGATTGTTCAACTGAAACTGTCCGGCGCGGGTATAAGCGATGCTGCCATCCGGCATCTGAACCTGAAAAAATCCCGCGCCCTCGATGGCCACATCGAGCGGGTTGTCGGTTTCGTTCAGCTCGCCCTGCGTATTGATCACCTCGGTCATCGTCGGCCGGGTGCCCAGGCCAATCTGCAACCCGGCCGCAACCGTGGTCTGGCTCTCGGCCGCGCCCGGCGTGATCATGTTCTGGTAGACCATATCCTCGAACTGGAGACGCAACTGCCGGAAGCCCGTCGTCGACGAGTTGGCCAGATTGTTGGCGATGGTGTCGAGGTTCATCTGTTGCGCGCTCATGCCGCTGGCGGCCGTATACATTGCCCGGATCATGTCGGCTCCTTTCCGGGAGCAGTGGTCAGTGATCAGTTGTCAGTGATCAGTTGTCAGTTGTCAGTGGTCAGTGGTCAGTGGTCAGTGGTCAGTGGTCAGTGATCAGTTGTCAGGGGGTCTCTGATCCCTGGCCCCTCGTTCTACAACACCGTCGGCAGTTGCTCGACGGCGAATTTGTTGAACTCGGTGTGGAAGATCGTCAGGGCGTGCTGCATGGTCTCGGCCTGGCGCTGCATCATGACCAGATCAAGCGTGCCCTCGACCACATCCTGATTGGCCGCTTCGAGTGCACCCTGGCGGACCGAGGCCGTGGCGGAAACCTTGGTCTTGACCTTCGGCGGAGCGAGGTAGCGATTGGCCCCCTCGGGCTTCAGCTGCGTGCCCGGAGGAAAGACAAAGACCCCCACCTGCCCGGCGACGCCACCGGCCACGGAGATCGACCCATCGGCGCCCACCGTAATCTCGCCCGGAGGAATCTGGATCGGCTGACCGGCGGAGGAAAGCACCGCATCGCCGGATTCAGTCACCAACTGGCCGTTCGCAAGCCGGTGAAAGCCTCCATCGCGCGTATACCGCGGCCCATCGGCCGTCTGAATCTCAAAAAAGCCCTCGCCCTCGATGGCCAGATCGAGGGGATTGCCCGTCTCCGTGATCGCGCCCTGCGTCATGCTCAGCCGATCGCCGCCCAGCAGACCGTAATTGTTGACCGTCTGGCCCAGTTGCGAATCGTAAGCGTCGGGGCCCAGCAGCACCGAGCGGAAGTACTCGCGCTCGGCGCGGTAACCGGGCGTCTGCGCATTGGCCAGATTGGCCGCCGCCGTATCCAGAGCCTGGGTGCGCGCCTCCAGACCCGTCATCGCCGCATAGTAGCCACTATCCATCGCTCCTCCCTGTCGCGTTCCGGGACAGGAGGATGCAGATCGCGGACCGAAGGAAGGTGGGGGAGATTAGAGAGGGATTATGGGAAGAATGTCAGAAAGACAGTTGACAGTTGTCAGTTCTCAGTTGTCAGTTGTCAGTGCTCAGTTGTCCGCGAGAATTATGGAGAGGTTGCCGGTGATCGCGACTTGATCTTCCGTTCCGGTGACGGTGACGGGCGTCGATCGCCGGCGGCCCGTCACGGCGGCTGCCAAGCGCCATCGGCTCCCCTGACAACTGACTACTTCCCCCTGACTACTGACTACTGGCAACTGGCAACGGACAACTGGCAACTGGCAACTGGCAACGGACAACTGGCAACTGACAACTGGCAACTGACAACTGATAACTGTTCTCCTGCTATTGCAGACCGTCGCAGACGATGGTGACTTCGAAGAGCCGATCGCCGAAGCGATAGACGTGATGGAGTTGGAACTCGGGGGCCTGTACGTGGAGGTTGTAGTCGCGACCGGTGATGACGGCCGGAACCGAGAGGCCGCAATTGGCAGCCAGTTCGGGCACCTTGCCCTTCCAGGCGCCGGCCAGCATGTTGCAGATCTCGCCGATGCCGTCCTTGACCGTATCGTCCACGTCGGCGAACTCCATGCCCGTCATCTGCGCAGCGATCTTGATGGCGGTGCTGGCGCCGGAGCGGAAGACGCAGGCGCCGCTGAGCATGCCGCCAAAACCGACCACGGAGGTGACCGACTCCTTCTCAACCGGGACCGTTCCGGCCTCGCGTTGGCACTCGATGCCCAGCATCAGCCGAAAGACCTCCTCCACGCTGGCATCCAAATTGTGCGGATCGGAGACCCGCTGTACGGATTCACGCAACGATACCGACATCGTCTGCTCCCTTTCGTTTGTACAACTCGATGCAACCGCCCTGGCGCCTCCGGCGATGGTTGTATTGCGCACTCCATTCAGTAGCACGGCTTCTCTCCTGTCACGCCGCTCCCACCAGGGGCAGCACCCGCTCCTTGACCTGTTCGGCCGTGAATGGTTTGCGGATATAGCCTCGGGCGCCGGCCTGAATCGCCTGCTTCACGTGTTCCTCGCTCGACTCGGTGGTAATCATGACCACGGGAACGCCCTCGGCCAGATTCTGCGCGCGAATCTGGCGCAGAAACTCGAGCCCGTCCATGGTGGGCATGTTGATGTCGGAAAGAATCAGATCGACCGGTTTGGCCTTCAGCAACTCGATGCCTTCGGAGCCGGAACCGGCCTCATGCACCACCAGCGCGTCGAGCCCGGCCTGGCGCAGCGCACGTTCCACAATCTTGCGCATCACCGAAGAGTCATCCACAATCAGCGCTCGAATCTCACTCATGCCCAAGCCCCCTCCGATTGTCTCTATCGGCGTTGCGCCGGGAAGCATGAGGGCGTCCGGCGCAAAATTCAGGAATCGGAATTCAGTTGTCAGTTCTCAGTTCTCAGTTGTCAGTTGTCAGTTGTCAGTTGTCAGACGATGGGCAGGAATCCGTCGCCGTGCCGCTCGCCCGAGATCCCGCCTGGCCGCCGCCGGCCTCAGTGCGTCGCGGTCGAGGCGATCAGATCACGGATCGAACCCGGATCAGGCAACGGCCCGGTCTGGGGGCGGAGCCAGAGACGCAGCCAGAGACACTCATGCACGCGCACCAGATGCGCGGCCACGGGCCGCGCCGCCTCGATCGCTCGGGCCAGCGCCGCGGCCATGGCCTGTTCGTTGGCCGCCTCGATCAGCTCCGCCGGGGGAAAATGCGTCTGGAGCGCATGCGTGTGCGCCGCGCGAAAGAGCGAACTTTGCACCACGCCGGCCTCGACACGCAGTCCGGTCATCCGCTCGGCGGCCAACGCCAGCGCCGGATCGATGCGATCCTCGAAGCCCAGATAAAGAATCCTTCCGGCGGCCACGCGCAGCGGCAACGCCCCAAAGGCGTCCAGAAAGAGCCGCGGCAGCAGCACGGCCAGATCTTCGGGATTGTGGAAATCGAGGCTCAAGACCGGGCAGCTCCACTGCAGGCCGAGCGCGCGCGTCACCTGCTCCTCGCTGGCGCTCTTCTGCCGCACCAGCCAGTCGCCGAGCCGGCCGCCGGCAGCGCGCTGCGCCTGCAGGGCGGCGCGCAGATCCTGTTGCGTGATCCAGCCCTGTTCGAGCATGGCCAGCCCCAGAGGGACGCGATGACGATGGCTGTCGCGCGTCTGGCCGCGGGCTTCCATCTCGCGCCGGACCGCGGCCTCGACGCGCGCGCGCGTGCAGGCGACCGAACAGCACCATCCGCCCTCGAAGACCGGCGTCTGGCGGCTGCGCAGCAGATGCAGCCATCCGGAGGCGCAATGGGGATTCGAACAGGTGCGCAGGAGGCCGCTTTTCGCTGCGGAAGAAAACGGCGAGTCCCGGCGTTCGGACGGCGGCACGGCCTTCCACAGAGACGCATCCAGTCTCCCGGCTCCGGCTTCGGCTTCCGCATCCGGCCAGGTCAACGCCGTTGCACCCGGTCCGGCCCTGCCGACCGATCCCTGTTCCGCCGTTCCATCGGCGCCCAACGCGCCCGCCGCCCCACGCCACCTCAAAAGAGACATCGCACGCTCTCCAGACGTTTTTTCGCCGAAGCCACTTCGGTCACGCGCAATCCGAAGTTGCCGTTGACCAGCACGACCTCGCCACGGGCCACAATCTTGTCGCCCACAATCAGGTCGACCGGATCGGAGACGTGGCGATCCAGTTCAACCACATCGCCCGGCCCCAGTTCCACAATCTCGCCCAGCGGCATCTCGCGCACGCCAAAGCGCAGCGAGGCGTCCAGTTCAATATCGAGCAGCAGTTCGAGACCCGGCGTCAGGGCCGGCCGCGCCGACTCCGTCCCGGCTCCCGCGCGCAGGTCGCGATCGGCGCCTGGGTTCGCCTCCGGAGCGGCGGCTGGCGCTGCGGGCTGCGACTTTGCCTCGGACTGCGCCTCGACCGCGCGCAGATCGTCCCGCACCAGAACCGTCCAGGTGCGATCGCCGGCGCGCAATTGAAAGGAGTGCGAAACCTTGCTCTCGGCCTCGACCTCGTCACAGGCCGTCACATGGCATTTTTTGCCCGTTCTCGCCAGCAACTCGCCGGCCGCGGCGTCGAAGGTCTCGCGCAGCAGTTCCTTCCAGCCGGCCTTCTGATCGACGCCCTCGCCCACCAGCGGCGTCTCCAGAATCGAGCCGTCGAAGAGCACGCTGAACCGCCCTTCGACCTCGCCGGAGAGCGTCGCCGCCCAGCCAAAGGAACCGGGGCCAAGGGGCTTCGGAAAAGATTCGGAGAGCTCCGGCTCGCCGGAGAGCGCCTGCGAAAAGAGCGCTCCAGCCACCTCGGCCCAGCAATCGAAATAACTCTTCATCCTTGTGCCTCCCCAATGGCCTTCTCCAGTTGCGCCGCGCGCTGGACGCCCTGCCGCATGGGCCGCGCCCGGTGCAGAGGCAGCCCGCCGACGCGCCATTCGGAAAGCGTGCTGGCGGCCAGATCGAGACGCAGCAGATCGCCCGGCTGAAGGTTTTCGAGCGCGGCGGCGCCCAGATGGACCGTGGGCAGTTGCAGAGCGCAGCCAAAGCGGATGCGCCGCGCCAGCGACGCGATCCGGGCGCGGTTCTCACCCGTGTGCCGGCTGCGCCGGCCCCAATCGCTGGTCAGCCGGCGCAGAATCGTGTTGGCCACAACCGCCGGAAAGGCCAGATTCAGCAGCCCCGAACTGTGCGGCATGCGAATCTCGAAGCTCAGGCAAAGCGCCTTTTCGGTGACGGAGATGATGCGCGCCACCTGCGTCTGCATCTGTCGCCGGTCAAAGCTGAAGCTCAGCCCCACCTGCTGCCAGGCAATGGTCAGCTCGCGGCAGACGATCTCGACCACACTGCCGAGAATCGACTCTTCAATGTCCGTCGGCTCGCGCAAGGGACCATCCTTGCCGTCGCCGCCCAACAGCAGATCGATGATCGGCGGCGCCAGGCCCAGATCCAACTGCAAGACCGAAAGCGCGCCCAACGGCTCCAGCCGGACCGAGGCGACATAGCTGATTTCGGGAATCCTGAGAAGAAATTCATTGAATTGAATCTGCTCGGCCGAGACCAGATTGACCTGAAAGCGGGTACGCAGCCAGGCGGCCAGATTGTGCGTCAGATTGCGCGCGAACAGGTCGTTCAACATGCTGATGGCGCGCAACTGATCGGTCGAGATCTGCCCGGCCGAGGCGAAGTTGTAGGGCACGACGCGGGCGCGCACCTCGCCGTGCGCGCTGTCGGGCGAACTACTGCGCGCAGCCTCGAACAATGCGTCAATTTCATCCTGTTTCAGCGTCTTTTCGCTCAACGTTCCACTCCAGAGTCCTCAGTTTCCAGTTGTCAGTTCTCAGTTCTCAGTTGTCAGTTGTCAGTTTTTGGCGCTTTGCTCTTTTCGTCCCTCGTCCCTTGGTCCCTTCGTCCCTCGTCCCTAGTCCCTAGTCCCTTGGTCCCTTGGTCCCTTCGTCCCTTCGTCTCACGCCTTGCGCGGCGGCTTGCGCGGGGGAAGACGGCCGCCGGGAAGCTGCGCGGCCAAGTCGCGCAGCGCGGCGCGCAGATGCACGACGGCCGAGGCATGCACCTGTGAAACGCGCGACTCGACCACGCCCAGCGCCAAGCCGATCTCGCGCATGGTCATCTCCTCGTAGTAGTAGAGCGTCATCACCAGCCGCTCGCGGTCGGCAAGGTTGGCGATGGCCTCGGCCAGCCGGTCTTCGAGCTCGCCGCGCAGACAGCGAAAGAGGGGATCCTCGTCGGGACGGCCCGGTACATAGGCCAGCTCCTCTTCGCCCGAGTTTTCGCTGCGTTCCAGATGGAGCGTGCCAATCTCCAGCCCCTTCAGGTCGCCGAGCAACTGCTGGTACTCCTCGAGGCCCATGCCCATTTCGGCGGCGATCTCGGCCTCGCCCGGCGCGCGGCCCAACCGCGCCGTCAGCACGCGGATGGCCTCTTCGACGGCCCGGCCCTTGCGGCGCAGCTCGCGCGGACTCCAGTCGAGGGTGCGCAGGCTGTCGAGAATGGCGCCGCGGATGCGAAATTGCGCATAGCTGCGGAACTGCACTTTTTTTTCGGGATCGAACTTGGCGAAGGCGTCCATCAGCCCCACCACGCCGGCCGAGACCAGATCCTCGATATCGACGTGCTGCGGCAGCCGCTCATGAATGCGGCGGGCCAGAAAACGCACAATCGGCAGATGTTCCAGAAGAATCTTTTCCTGCTCTCCGGTCAAAACCGGCGCCGCACCGGCCGACGGAGGATAGCCCGCGGATGCTGCTCTGCGGCTGTCGGGCCTGGAGTCTTTCATCTGTGCGCTGCCATCGACTCCCATCGTTTCTTCCCCTTACCTGAAGTTGCCCGAATACAAACCTTCCCTGCCCCAAGCTTGCCCCGCCGCAGCCCGCCCCGCCGTCGGTCTCCCGGCCCCGGGCTTGTCCAGCCCGACTAGCGAACCGTGCCCACCGGACGCAGGCGAATCTCCGGAGGAATCTCGCCGGCGGCGACCACGGACAGCCGCGGCAAGACCGGCTCCAGCCACCGCTTGACGAAATAACGTGCCGGACTGGGACAGAGGAGCACGGGCGGGGCCGCAGAGGAGGCAAGGCCGATAAGGGATCTCACAGAATCGGTGAGCCGGCGAACCACAGGCGTCGCCGGAGCGGCGGCCGAGGAGAGCAGCCGCTGCGCCGAGTCGGGCGCGATCGAAACCAGAATCTCTTCTTCGAGGCCGGCGTCGAGGAGCAGGACCGGCAACTGGCCCTCGCCGTCGAGCAGGGGCCGGACCAGGCGGCGGCCGATGGCCTGACGGGCAGCTTCGACCAGCGCCACCAGGTTTTTGTTGAGGGGCGCGGCCTCGACCAGCGCCTCCAGAATCGCGCCCAGGTCGCGGATCGAGACCCGTTCGCGCAGTAACTGTTCAAGCACCCGCGCCACCTCGCCGAGCGTCAGCAGTTTGGGGACAAGTTCTTCGAGCAGTTTGGGATGCGATTCGTTGAGCGAGTCCAGCAGGCGCTTGATCTCGGCCCGGCCCAGCAGCTCGCCGGCGTGCTGGCGGACGAGCTCGCCCAGATGGGTCGAGATCACCGTGACCGCATCGACGACCGAGTAGCCGGCGGCGATGGCCTGCTCTTCGAGAGCCGGGGCGATCCAGACGGCCGGCACGCCAAAGGCCGGCTCGCGCGTCTCCTTGCCGGAGAGCGGACGCCTTCCGGGCTCGCCCGAGACGGCCAGCAACTGCGGTCCCTCGGTCTGCCAGCGGCCGATCTCGATGCCGCGCAACGAGACGACGTATTCGCGCGGCTTCAGGCGCAGATTGTCGGAGATATGGACGGGGGGAACGAGAAAACCCATCTCCGAGGAGAGATGGCGGCGCAAGGTGCGCACGCGCCCCAGCAGTTGCCCGCCCTGCTTTTCGTCGACCAGCGGAATCAACTGGAAGCCGATCTCGAGCGTCAGGTCTTCGAGGCGCAGCAGCGAGTTCAGTTCGGCGCTCTGCGCGCCTTCGGCCTTCTTTTTATCGGCCGGGGCGGTCTCGACGGGCGGCGCCGGCGCCGGCGCCGCCGCCAGCCTGCGGCCGGCGACGAACAGCCCGGCGGCGACACTCAGAAAGGCGATCTTCGGCAGACCCGGAATCAGGCACATGCAGGCCGAGACGGCGCTGGCCATATAGAGCGTGGCCGGCCGCCCAAGCAGTTGCTGGCGAATCTCGCCGCCGAGCATGCCGGCCGAGTTGGCGCGCGTCAGCGTGATGCCGCCGGCAACCGAGACCAGCAGCGAAGGAATCAGCGTGACCAGCCCGTCGCCCACCGTGAGGACGGTATACGTGCGGGCGGCTTCGGCCAGAGCCACGCCCTGCTGCAGGGTGCCGATCAGCAGGCCGGCGACAATATTGATGGCCGTAATGAGGATGGTGGCCAGCGCATCGCGCTGATTGAAGCGCGCCGCGCCGTCCATGGCGCCGTAGAACTCGGCCTCGCGGGCGATGGCCTGACGGCGGCGGCGGGCCTCGGCCTCGTCGATCAAGCCGGCGTTCATGTCGGCGTCGATGGCCATCTGCTTGCCTGGCAGCGCATCGAGCGTAAAACGGGCCGTGACCTCGGCCGTGCGCACGGCGCCGTGCGAGACGACCAGAAACTGGATGGCGACCAGGGCCAGAAAGAGCACGAAGCCGACGACGTAATTGCCGCCCACGACAAACTGGCCGAAGGCCTCGATCACCTGCCCGGCGGCGGAGGTTCCCTCCTGGCCGTGCAGCAGAATGCGGCGGCTCGATGCGATGTTGAGCGAAAGCCGGAAGAGCGTCAGCAGCAGCAAGAGCGTGGGGAAGACCGAAAGATCGACGGCGCGGCGAATCTGCAGGGCGGAGAGAAAGACGATGGCAGAGGCGGAGATCGAAAGCGCCAGCAGAAAGTCCAGCACCATGGCCGGCACCGGCACCAGCATGACAAAAATGACGCTGATGGCCGCCATGGGCAGAAGGTAATCGCGCAAATGGTGCAAGAACGCAAACGGCGACGGCGATGCACTCGCGGGCAAGGCAGCAGTACTCATCGGTTTCCTCCTCCAAAGCCGGCGGCGGTTGAGCGCGCGCGGGCCTCGCGCGCCTTGCGCTCGCGCATCTCGGCCTCGACGCGCTGGCGGTAGAGATAGGCCAGGATCGCGGCCACGGCGGCGTAGAGCTCGACGGGAATGGCCTGGCCGACCTCGACCGAGCGGTAGAGCGAACGAGCCAGCGGCGGATTCTCGACGATCGGCACGCCGGCCCAGCGGGCCTCGGCCTTGATCTCCTCGGCCAGCAGGTTGCGGCCCTTGGCCAGCACCTTCGGGGCCTCCATGGTGGCAAAGTCGAAGCCCAGGGCCACGGCGTAGTGCGTGGGATTGGTCAGCACCACGGCCGCCTTGGCCACGTCGGCCTTGACGCGGCGGCGGCGCATCTGCCGCTGCAGATTGCGGATGCGCCCGCGCACCTGCGGACTGCCCTCGGTCTCCTTGTACTCGTCGCGCTGGTCCTGGCGGCTCATCTTCAGGCGCGACTCGCGGCTCTGCCACTCGATGAGGAAGTCGATCGCCGCCCAACCAAAGAGCAGCCAGGCCGCAGTCAGGAGCAGGCCGTAGACATCGCCGCCCAGCTCATCGAGCCGGGCGGTCGAAAACGGCGGAATCGACAGCTCACGCACGATGCGCTCGAAGGCGAAGACGCCGAGAAAGGCCGCTGGGATCAGCGATTTGCCAAGCCGGCCAGCCGCGCGCAGCGAGAAGAGGTTTTTCACGTTCTCGACCGGATTGAGGCGCTCGAATTTCCAGCCGATGGCGCTGGCGTGCACGGTGACGCCGCCCGTCTGGACGATGCCGGCGGCAAGCGCCGCCAGAACCGCCAGCGCCATGGCGAAGGCCGGCAGCGTCAGCACCGCGAGGACGATGCGACGCAGGGCAAGAAGCGTCGGCCCAACGGTGGCCGGTTCCCAGCGCGCCGGCGCGCCGAGAGCGAGAAACTCCGCGTAGGCCTCGCGCCAGTTCTCGACCATCCGGCCGCCGAAGGCGCCAAGGG
Source organism: Acidobacteriota bacterium (assembly GCA_021785495.1). Lineage (GTDB taxonomy): Bacteria > Acidobacteriota > Terriglobia > Terriglobales > Acidobacteriaceae > Telmatobacter. The sequence goes on from JAJYFB010000020.1 coordinate 15,016, forward strand.
CCAGCGTGCCGGCCAGCGTGCCGGCGGCCGCCGTCAGCTCGCGGCTATAGAGAAGATCGCCTTCGCGACGCGCCTTTTCGCGCCGGTGTTGCGAGGCCTGTTCGGTGCGGTCTCCGGGCATGGCTCAGCCTCTCAGTCCCGCGGCGGGACCGCCGAGAAGCAACAGGTGCTCGGCCATGTCGAGCAGCCCGGCAAAACGCGCCTCGATGAAGCGCGGCCAGAGGGCCAGCGAACCGGAAAAGATGGCAAAGCCGGTCAGCGTTTTCAGCGGCACGGTCAGCATCATGACGGGCAACTGCGGGCTGAGCTTGCCCAGCAGCGCCACGGCCACATCGGTCAGCAGGGTAGCGGCCAGCACCGGGGCAGCCAGTTCGAGCGCGGCCAGAAAGATGCCCGCCGCGGCGTGAACGAGGGCCAGCGAGGCCGCGGGCGCAAGCGCAAAGCTGCCCAGCGGCACGGCCGTGAAACTGCGCACCATCGAGGCCAGCAGAATCCGGTCCAGACCCGCGGCAATCAACACCAGCGTGCCGAACAACTGAAACAGCTCGCCCATCAGCGGCGTCTCGATGTTCGTGCCGGGATCGAGCAGATTCACGAGCGAAAAGCTCAACTGCATGCCGGCAATCTGGCCGGCGAACATCAGCATCTCGTTGAGCAGCGCCAGCGAAAGTCCGTAGACCAGGCCAACGCCCAGCTCGCCGAGGATGGCTCGATAGCTGATGGCTGTCTGCGCATGCGGCAGCGTGGCCACCAGCGGCGAGAGAAGATAGGCGACCGCGCCGACGAAGACCACCTTGAGGCGCGTCGGGATCGCCGCCGAGGAAAAAAACGGCGCAAAGACCATCATGCCGCTGACCCGCACCAGCGCCAGCGCCATTGCACTCAGAAATGTAGGCCAATCGGTCATGTTCAGCTTCTAGCCGCCAGCTCCCAGCCTCTGGCTCCGTCCGTGCGACGGAGGTTTTTCCGTCAAAAATCGGCTCTTCCTCAATTGCGCGCCCGAAGAGGTTTCTCTGGCCCAACCTTCGTCCTGCCGAAGCCGTGTCATCTGCCTGTCCGGGCGAATCTCCAGGAGCTAAAATCGAGGAGTTCAAAGCGAAGAGCGAAAAGCCGCCTCTCTCACCCCAGGTAGCGGTGAAAATCGCCCAACAGCATCCGCGTGTAGTTGGCCAGCCGTTCGAGAAACCAGGGCATGGCCACGAGCAGAACCATCGCGATGGCGGCCAGGCGCGGCACGCCCGTCAGCGACTGCTCCTGCAGGCTGGTCAGCGTCTGCACCAGGCTGAGCACAAAGCTCAACGCCACAGTAAGAATGAGCAGCGGCGCGGAGACGATCATGGCTTCGCGCAGCAACTGCCGCATCAATTCGGCAACCAGGTCGGGCGTCATCGCGCTCCTTTCAAAAGCTGCTCAACAGCGAGTGCGCCAGCAGATTCCAGCCGTCCACCATCACAAAGAGCAGAATCTTGAGCGGCGTCGAAACCACGACGGGCGGCAACTGGAACATGCCGATCGAGGTGGTGACGGCGGCCGTCACCATGTCGATCAGCAGAAACGGCAGGAACAGCACCGCGCCGATGGCGAAGCCGGCCTTCAGTTCCGAAAGCATGTAGGCCGGCACGACAACACGCATCGGCAGATCGTCCGGCGCATTGGGCCGGGGCAGTTGTCCGGCGGCCGTAAAAAGGGCGAGGTCTTTTTCGCGCGCGTACTTGAGCAGAAAATGCTTGACCGGAACCGATCCCTGCTCGATGGCCTGGAGGCCTGTGATCTGGCCGGCCCGGTAGGGCTCGACGGCCTTCTGGTCCACCTGATTGAGGACCGGCGTCATGAGAAACCAGGTCATCATCAGCGCCAGGCCCAACAGCGTCGGGTTGGAGGGCGCGGTCTGCGTGCCCAGCGCCTGGCGCAGAAAGTGAAAGACCACCAGCAGCCGCACCAGCGGCGTCATCGCCATCAGAATGGCGGGCAACAGCGTAATCAGCGTCAGGACGAAGAGAATCGTCCACGGCGTCGAGTCGCCCGGCCGCAGCTTCGCGTTCAGATCGGGCAAAAGAGAGGTGACCGCCGGAGCCGCAGCGGCTGCACGCAGGAGCCAGAGATTTACCATGAAGCCCTCGCACGGCCGCCCATGGCGCGCGGACTCCTCCGGCCGACGGCCGCAGCGCCTTCATCGAGGGGATAAAAGGCCGGTCCGGCCTCGGGCGAGGTCGCCACCAGAATCCTGCGGCCTTCGGCCTCGATCAGCGCCAGCGACTGACGGGGCGCAAGGCTGATGCGCTCGATCAGCGCCAGACGGGGCGCAACCCGCTGCCGGCTGCGCGCCCTGCCGGCCATCCACGCCACCAGCCAGGCGCCCAACCCGGCAGAAACGCCCGCGGCCGCGTCGTCCTCCTTCCGGCGCGCCTTCAGACCGCTTTTCCAGCCGTCCAATCCACCGTTCCCGCCGCCGAAGCCGCCGGCCCATCTCATCGCTCCACTTGCCATCGCATGCCTCCTTCGATCTCTCTGAGCCTTCGGCTTCTTCAAGAGCCGATTTTCCGCAAGGCCCGTTTGCGCTGCGCTTTTCGCAAAGGCCCTGTTTGCGCTTTGCTTTCCGCAAGGCCCCTTTCCGCCGCTCTTTTCGCAAAGGCCCCGCTTGCGCTACGCCAACCGCGTAATGCGCACCGCCAGGCGGGCCTCAACCACCTCGAACTCGCTCCAGGCCACCTCGACTTCACCGGCGGCCAGAGGCAGATCCTCGCCGTGGGTCCACTGCGACTCGATGACCGCGCCTGGCTCCAGGGCCAGCAACTGGCGCACGCGAAAATCGCGCACCGGAATGCGAACGCCCCGTTCCACCGGCAGCAAGGAAAGCGGCGCAGGAAAGATCGAATCCTCCTGCTCGGCTTGCCCCGCCGAGGCAGGAACCAGCGCCTGTACCGCCGCGCCGCCCGCGACGGGCTGCCCCGCCGCATTGCCCTGCTGCGGCGGCAACGCGCCGGGCTGCGACGGGAAGGCCCCCGCTGGCAGCGGTGGCACCGTGGTCGGAATGGGCGGTGCTGTCGCCATTTCGTACACTGCTCCTGCAAAAGACGGCCCAGAAGCAGGCAAAATGGATTGGATTGGTTTAAGAAATGCAAAAAGGTGACGCTTCCTCGGCTGCGCGAGCCCTCCGGAGGCCTCCGGCCAGAGACCTTTTGTTTCCCCGCAGCATTTTCAGTGCAACCAGGCGGGCAATCCGCGCGCCTACCGCGCTGCTACACTGAAAGCGGAAAAGATCGACCGGGCGCGCCCGTTTTATCGCCGCGGGAAGGCCCGTTTGGGGAGATGGAGATTATGCCGGAGTCCAACGAAAACCAGAGCCAAAGCGCATCCACAAGCCTGCGCCTGAAGGTGGGATTGGCCGAGATGCTCAAGGGCGGCGTCATCATGGATGTCATGAACGTCGAGCAGGCGCGCATTGCCGAGGAGGCAGGAGCCGTCGCCGTCATGGCGCTGGAGCGGGTGCCGGCCATGATCCGCGCCGAGGGGGGCGTGGCCCGCATGGCCCGGCCGGCGCTCATCAAGGAAATCCTCGATGCGGTTTCCATTCCGGTGATGGCCAAGGCGCGCATCGGCCACTTCGCCGAGGCGCAGATTCTGCAGGAGCTGGGCGTCGACTTCATCGACGAGAGCGAGGTGCTGACCCCGGCCGACGAGGCGCATCACATCGACAAGCACGCCTTCACCACGCCCTTCGTCTGCGGCGCGCGCAATCTGGGCGAGGCGCTGCGGCGCATCGCCGAGGGCGCGGCCATGATTCGGACAAAAGGAGAAGCGGGCACCGGCGACGTGGTGCATGCCGTGCGGCACATGCGGCAGATCATCAAAGAGATGCGCATGTTGACGATCCTGACCGAGCAGGAGCTTTACGTCGCGGCCAAGGAGTTGCAGGCGCCCTACGAACTGGTGCGCATGGTGGCCCGGAGCGGCAAGCTGCCGGTGCCGAACTTCTCGGCCGGAGGCATCGCCACGCCGGCCGACGCGGCCCTGATGATGCAGCTTGGCGCCGAAGCGATCTTCGTCGGATCGGGAATCTTCATGAAGGAGCGCGCCACGCCCCTGGCCGTGGAAGACTGGACGGAGGTCGATGCCGAAGCTGGCCTGTGCGGCAAAGAGGAGCTCGGCACGCCGCGTAACCCCGAAGAGCGCCACGAGGCCGTCTCGCGCGCCAAGGCCATCGTGCAGGCCACCACGCACTGGAACGATCCCAAGATTCTGGCCGAGGTCAGCGAGCAGGTGACGGGCGCGATGAAGGGCCTGGCCGCAGCGGCAATCGAAGAAAAAGACCAGTTGCAGACCCGCGGCTGGTAAACACCTGTGGCGCACCAAAGTTCGCTGCCCGCTCGCAGATGCCTCTGAAACATCGAATCAAAGCCGGGGATGCGTCTTATCTCCGGCTTTTTTGCGTCAACGCCCGCTGACCGGAGAGTTGCCGTAATCGCTTGGCGCAGCTTCAGCAACGGCATCGCCGCCGGCACATCGAAGATCGCTGGCACGGTGACTCATGCGCCTGGCGATTCTTCCTCTGCGGGCGCTCTGTTTGCCAGTGGGGCGAGCAGTGCCTCCACGCGATAGCCAGCAGCCTCGGCGGAGTGAAGCGCCGTGGCAACGGTCCGGCTCAACTCCGCAGCTTTGGCAAGGCTTGGCTTTGGTTCGCTGGCCAGCCGGAAAAGCTCGGGCATCGAGAGCCACCAGAGCAGCTCTTCATACCGTTCGCGGATCAGATAGAAGTGCCCCTCGGCCTCGTGGACGCCGCAGAGCCAGCGCACGTCGGGATCGAGCCATAAGACAGGGGCCAGAGCGACCTCCTCCTGTGCGAATGGCTCCGATGGCTCGCTCTTCCCTTCCCGGCTGCCAGCGTTGGGCGCTTCCGCTGATGGCGCGGACACAGCCGGTACCGCCGGATCGGTGTCCGGCGCGACAAATTCGGCCGCTTCCGCAGCCAAAGGCGCGGTTTGTTCGGCTCCCGCGCCCGCGCCAACCAGCAGCAAGACCTTGATCCGAGCGGCGGCGCGCCATGCCTCTTCGCCCTTGAATTCGAGCGCGGTGAAGGCGAAGCCAAGAGGCTCGCGCAGCTTGAGCCGGTCGAAGAGGTCGAGGGCCGTGCGCTCCGGCGCGGACGGATCGATCGAGGCGGCAAGCCACACCAGCAGACTCCAGGCCAGCACCGGACCCCAGATCTCCGTGGCCGCGCGCTGCGGACTGGCGCTGGGCAACACGGCTCGGGCCACAGCCGTCCATGGCGACGGAAAATCCGCCTCGACAGCGGGCAGACGCATCGCCGTGCGCAGCGCCTGGGCGAGCGAGAGACGCTGCGCAGCGGGATCTTCCGCGCTGCGCCGGAGCACCGGTTTGCCAGCCTGCTGCAAACGTGCGCAATAAGCGGTCTGGACCTCGCCTAGCAGCCCATCGGCCCGCGCGGCGGCCTCTTTCAGAAACTCCACGCGCAGCCGCTCGATCTTTTTGGCGCGTTCGGCGCCCACGGCGCGAGGATGGTCGGCGACATCGGCAAAATGCCGTACAAAGGCCGGATCGAGAATCCCGCGCAGCGCATCATGCATCGGCTGGAGCTTCAAATTGACCAGTTCTTCGTCGAGCGAAGCCGTGCCGCGGCCATTGAGCCAGTCGGCGAGCCTGTCCCAGGGCTCATCGGCCGTCGCGTGCAGCTCGCGCCAATCGAGAAAGACGTGACACTGGTAGGCATGCAGAGTCAAGGCGAGGCCGCGATCGTAAACCTCCTCCGCCCGCCGCAAATGGTGCAGGCCGGTGATGGAATCGCGCCATGCGAGCACAGCCGAGCGGTCGCCGCTCAGTCCCAGCCCCTCGGCGAGGCGTCGCTGACGAAGCTGGCCCGCTCCCTTGTCGGCGTAAGCCGCCGAAAGATCGATGCCGCCGCAGGTTTCGGCAAAGCGATTGTGAAACAGGACCAGTGCGCGCTCGCCGCCGGAGCGGTTCGAGTAGGCGAAAACATTCTCGTTGACCGAGCCGTTGGGCTCGAAAAAGTCGTAGAGCAGAAAATCCGCGCTCTCGGCGAAGAGCCAGCGGCGCTTGAGCAGCGGCGCAATCTCGCGCTGATGCCGCTCGACCAGCGCGTGGTCGGGATTCTCCTCGTAGCGCGGCCAGCGGTACTCCATGCCGTATTTTTCGGTGAATCCCTCGATCTGGCCGTGGCCGAACATGGGCAGGCCAGGCAGCGTGGACATCACGACCGCGACGCCGAAACATTTATCGCCCTTGCCGAACTGGTCAATCGCCGTTCTTTCATCTGGATTCGACATGAAGTTCACGTAACGCTTGAGGATGTCCGGGTCGAATTCAATGGTGTTCTTGATGACCGAGCGGTACTTGGCGTTTTCCTCGTCGCGCAGCATGTTCATAAAGGCCGAGTTGTAGACCCGGTGCATGCCGAGCGTGCGGACGAAGTAGCCTTCCATCAGCCAGAAGGCTTCGGCTAAAAGCAGGGTTCCAGGAACTTCGGCGGCCACGCGATCGACCACCTCGCGCCAGAACTCCTGCGGCATGGCGCGGTCGAACTCGGCCTGATTCATGCCGTACTCGGCGCGGGAGGGGATGGCGCCGCTGGCGCCGGGGCCGGGAAACCAGAGCCGGTGAAAGTGGCGCTTGGCCAGGGTCATCGCCGCGTCGAAGCGAATCACGGGAAAGAGCCGGGCTACGTGGAGGATGGTCTGGATCACCTGCTCACGGACGGCCGGGTTCAGGTAGTCGAGCTGGGCCGTGTCGTTCCAGGGAAAGCTGGTGCCGTCGTTGCCGTGATAGATGTAGCGCGTCTCACCGCTGGCCTTGTCACGGCGGCGGAAGACGACGGCGGCGTCCGATTGCTCGAAGTAGTGATCCTCAATTTTGATCTCGACGCGGCCGTCCGAGGAGAGATCGGGACCTTCAAAACTGTAGGCCGGGTAAGGCGGCTCGTGGCGCGCGATAAACCACTCCGGGTGTTCGACCACCCAGGGCGAGTCGATGCCCATGTGATTCGGGACCATATCGCTGGCGAGGCGAATGCCCAGCCGATAGGCACGATCGCGCAGGTCGATATAGGCCGCCTCGCCGCCCAGATCGTCGGCGATGCGGTAGTCGAAGAGCGAGTAGGCCGAGGCGACGGCCTCGCGGTTACCGCAGAGCTGCTTGATGGTGCGCGAGGCGCGGCTGCGCTCCCAGACGCCGATCAGCCAGAGCGTGTCGATGCCACGCTCGGTCAGTTCGGCCAGGTCCGCGTCGGGAATCTCGTCGAGGCGGCCAATGTGCCGGCTATACTTGCGGCTCAACTGCGTCAGCCAGACGTACGTGCTCTTGGCGATCAGGACGGCGCTTGGCATCCAGGCCGTGTCCGGCGAGAATTTTTCGTACTCGTGGGCCTGGACGCCGAACTCGGGAACCTCGGAACGGCCAGCGATGGAAGGCCATTGCTGCTGGCCGGTTTGCCGGTGGCGTTCGGCGGCCTCGCGCGCGCGCGCCGCCTCGGGGTTGAAGAGCATCCAGATGGCCAGCTCCTCTTCGCGCAGGATCTCGCCGGCCATCAGGAGAAAGCGATCGAGGCTCGTGCCCAGCAGCGGCCGCCAGAGCTTGCGAATCAGCGCCAGTTGCTCGCTGAGCGAGGCGGGCGCGCCGTGGAGCGGTGCGTCGAGCAGTTCGAGCAGGCTCACCGCATTCGCGCCAGGGAGCGGGATCAGCGGGCGCGTCGCGAAGTACTCCTTCATGCGCGCCGTCACCTTGCGGTAGACCGTCTTTTCGGCCAGGGCGCGATCGTCGAAGAGTTCTTCATACGGCCTGAAGGCCGGGTTGCGGTTGGCCGACCAAAGCAGCAGCAACTCTTCGAGGGCCGCGGCGCGATGCGGCATATCGGCCGTCTGGCCGGCGAGCCATTCGGCTGGCGTCACTTCGCCGCGCATCACGCTTTGGCCGGGAAACTGCTCGACAAAGGCCAGCAGCATCGTGTCGAGGTTCTCCGCGCCCACCTGCGCGCCGAACCAGTCCAGGGCCGCCGTGATCGCCTCGGCGTCGTACTGCTGACGATAGCGCGCCATCAGCGCGTGGCTGGCTTCGTCGATCAACCCCATGGCGAAGAGCTGCCCGGCGTGAACGGCCCGCTCCGGATGTTTTTCGGCCTCGCGAACCTGGTTCATGCGGTGCGCAAAGGCGCGACAGGAGCCGATGTCGGCCAGAATCACGTTCCCGTTGTACGAGAACAGCGATTCGGCAAAGCCGTACCGCTCCCGCGCCGCGCGCGCAATGTGAAATTCCATCGTCAAGCGGGCCAAACTCCGTTCTTCGTTCGCCGTTCCCGGCAAAAGACGCGCTGAAAAAACCGATGCTGCCGGAAATGTGATTGTAACCGCAAACTGCCGATCGCCGCTCAGGACAGGCCATCTCTCCCCGGGCGATTGCATGAATCGTTTTTTGTTTGCATTCAGGGATCGTCGCGCCCCTCCGGGGCGCGAACGGTTCTTCTCCGCGCCGTCCCAGGGTTCCACTGCGCTCCACCCTGGGCTACTTTCGCCTGTCCCTCCGGGACGCAACCGGCGGACAGATCAAAAACGGAGCCGATTGCGTGCTCTGGCGCCGTTCATGCGATCCCCCTGCCATCTCTCCGCCCATCGAATCTCTTGCTGCCGCTCTTTAGAGTCGGCGTAAGAATCAGGCGGCGCGAACTACAATTTGAGAGCGGCGTCGGAGCGGCATGGAACCAGTCACTCATTTTCTTACCGGAGCCTGCCTGGGGCGGGCGGGACTGAATCGCAAAACGGCTTACGCCACGCTGGCCGCCGTGCTGGCCGCCGAGGCCGCCGATCTCGATGTGCTCTGGGGGCTGGCCGGGCCGGTTGAAGAATTGAAGCACCATCGCGGCATTGCGCACACCTTCTGGGCGGCGCCCGTGGTGGCCGGTCTCGCGGTGGGCGCGGTGTGGGCGCTCGACCGGCTGCGTCGCGCGCGCAACAGGCAGCAGCAGCCCATCCGCTGGGGCTGGCTTTATCTGACCGCATTCGTGGCCGCGCTCAGTCACCTGCTGCTCGACTGGGCGAACAACTACGGTGTGCGTCCGTTTTTCCCTTTCAATCCGCGCTGGTACGCGGGCAGCTTCATGTTCATCGCCGAGCCGCTGGTCTGGGCTCTGCTTTTTCTTGCGCTCTTCATGCCGTGGGTGCTGGGACTGGCCGATCGCGAGATCGGCGCGCGCAAGCCGAAGTTTCGCGGCCGCGGCTGGGCGATCTTTGCGCTCTGCGGAATGCTCGTTCTGGGCTGCTGGCGCTGGGCCGAGCACGCCCAGGCGCTGGCCATGCTTGAGAACGCGCCGGTCGCCACCGAGCCTGCGCTGCGCATGGCCGCCGAGCCCTACCCGGTGAATCCCTTCCGCTGGCACGCAATCGTCGAGACGAAGGATTTTTATCGTACAGCGGAGATCGACACGCTCGCCGGCACGATCGCGAGCGATCCTCTGCACGACACGATCTACAAACCGGCCGACACGGCCGCCGTCGCAGCGGCCAGACGCACGCCGCTCGGCCGCGTCTATCTCGATTGGGGGCGCTGGGCGATCGTGCGCGATCTGGGCCCGGATCCCGTGCCGGGCATGACGCCGCCCAACCTGCCGCCCGGCCGCACGTGGACGACCGTCGAGTTCACCGATCTGCGCTTCGATTACCCGTTTCTGCCCACGCGCGATACGGCGGCGCATCCGCCCCTGACCGGATGGGTCTACATTGTGGACGGCCACGAAGACGCCGGCGAATCGCTGGACGGACGGGAGCAGCGCTAGGCGAGATCGCGTTCGCGCTTGGTCCGGCCTGCAAAAAAGTTCGCACGCTTCCACTAACTCCGCCGCTTTTCTCCGATCACCCGCTCGTAATAACGCACGTACTGCGGAACCACCTGTTGCGCGCAGAAGCGTCGCTGCGCCGTTTTGCGGGCGGCCTCGCGCATGGCCGCCAACCGGGCTGGATCACGCAGCAAACTCAGGATGCCCGCGGCCATCGCCTCCACGTCGCCCACCGGAAACAGCAGTCCGTTCTCGCCGTCGTCGATCAGCTCGGGAACGCCGCCCACGCGCGTGGCGATCGCCGGCACCTTGCAGGCCATGGCTTCCAGCGCGGCCAGCCCGAAGGACTCCATCTCGCTCGGCATGAGGAACAGATCGGCCAGGCCGAGCAGTTCGTTGACGCGATCCTGCTTGCCGAGAAAGTGGACGCGGCTGTGGATGCCGAGGTCGTGGGCGAGCCACTCGGCCTGCGAGCGGTCCGGCCCGTCGCCCACCAGAACCAGTTGCGCGGGCGTCTCGCGCGCCACCCGTGCGAAAACCTTCACCGCGTCAGCCACGCGCTTGACGGGACGGAAGTTCGACAGGTGCATCAGGATCGGCTCGCCGGCCGGCGCAAAGCAGCGCCGCGTGCATTCCTTGGTTCGGTGCGCCTGGTCCTCGACGGGCATGTACACGTCGCAGTTGACGAAGTTCGGAATGGTTTCGATCGGCCGTTTTACGTTGAAGCTGGCCTGTGTCTGTTCGCGCAGATAGTTGGAGATCGCCGTCACGCCGTCGCTCTGCTCGATGGCGTAGCGCGTGATCGGCAGATAGCCGCGATCGAGGCCGACGAGCGTGATGTCGGTGCCGTGCAGCGTGGTGACGAAGGGCAGCCGGCGGCCGCGCTCGGCGAGCATCTGGCGCGCCAGCAGCGCCGAAACCGAGTGTGGAATCGCGTAGTGCACGTGCAGCAGGTCGAGCGCGTAGTACTCGGCCACCTCGGCCATGTGCGAGGCCAGCGCCAGATCGTAGGGCGGAAACTCGAAGAGCGGATAGCTGGCGACGGGAACCTCGTGGTAGAAGATGCCGTCGTCGCGTCCGCTCAGCCGGAAGGGCTGCGAGTAGGAGATGAAATGGACCTCGTGGCCGAGCGCGGCCAGTTCGATGCCCAGCTCCGTCGCCACGACGCCGGAGCCTCCGTAGGTGGGGTAGCAGGTGATCCCGATGCGCATCGTGTTTCTTTGGACCTCGACCTGAATGGAGCCAACCGGTGAGAGCGCCAAGGCTGGGAAGGGTTCGCGTCCGCCGCCGCTCGTCTCTATCGGTTCTCAAGCGCCGATTCTGTAGCCATCCTACAGGATGGGGATCGAGCCGTTCGCCGCCAGTTCCTTGGTGGAGAGCCACCAGCCGCCGCCGTCGAACCAGCAGCTCTCGTCCACAGCCTCGCCGCGCCGGAAGGAGCGCACCTCGGTCCATCGGCCGTTGCGAAAGGCCGCGGTCAGCCTTCGTGCCGTCTCGTCGTTGCGGCCGCCGATGCAGGGCGTGAATTTGACGGGACAGAGAAAGCGCGCCGGAGCGCTCGCGATGCGCTGCCGGACGATCATCAGCATCGCGCCGCTGCCTTCGGCGGGCGTCAGCGGGAAGATCAGCCGGCCCATGAGGCGCAGCGCCTCGAGCCAGGCGTCAAGCGGGGCGGTGGCGCCGGCGTTGACGTACAGCGCGTCGCAGGCCGGCAATGCGCCCTCGGCTCCCGATCCAGAATGCAAGCGCACCTGCGGAAAAGCGGCAAGATTCTGGCGCAATCGAGCAAAAAAATCCGGCCGAATTTCGTAGGCGTGAACCACGCCCGAAGGGCCAACCATCCGCGCCAGAATCGCCGTGTAATAGCCCGTACCGGCTCCGACCTGAACCACCGTCTGCCCTTCTTGAATCTCCAGCGCGTGGATGCAAAAGGCGTGCAGGCCGGGCACGCCGTTGTTCAAAATCTCCTCGTCGTTCAGGGCCACGGCGATGTTTTGATAGAGAAAAAGAGGATCATCCGACGGGGTTTCGATGTAACCGCTGTTGGTGTCCACCTTCCAGGGGCCGGGACCGACAAAGTTCTCGCGCGGCGTCGAGGCAAAGGCTTCGGCGAGCCGGCTGCCGGCCGGAATTCCCGCCGTCGCCGCCAGAAAATTGGCGTAAAACCTCCGGTGGCGTTGCAACCTCTTCATCGCGTTCTCGCAATGCGTGGATTCTGCGGCAGGCGATCGGGCAGCCTCTCCGGTTCCAGACATATCACGTTGCGTGGCCGTCCAGGGCGCTGGCGAGTTCGTACCCCAACCAATCGTACGCAAATGGATCGAGCCGGTGGTCTGCATTCCCATTTTCATCCGGTTTCGACTGTTTGCCGTCCGGGGTCATCAATTCTTTGCGTCTCAGGCAGGACTCGCCTCCTCGTGGTGGCGATGCCGCATCTGCCACCCGCGCCACATCTCGTAGATCACCGGAATCACGATCAGCGTCAGAATGGTTGATGTCACCATTCCGCCGACCATGGGAGCGGCAATGCGCTTCATGACATCGGCCCCGGTGCCGTGGCTCCACAGGATGGGCAGCAGGCCGGCGATGATGGCCGTCACGGTCATCATCTTGGGACGAACGCGCATCACAGCACCCTCGATGATGGCGTCGTACAGATCACGCCGCGTGCGCATCGTCCCTTCCGCGCGACGACGGTCATAGACCTCGTCGAGGTAGACGATCATGACCACGCCTGTTTCGGCGGCGACGCCGGCCAGAGCGATGAACCCGATCCACACGGCGACGCTGGTGTTGTAACCGAGCAGGTACAGCAGCCAGAACCCTCCGATCAACGCAAACGGCAGCGAGAGCATGACAATCATGGTCTTGGCGAAGGAGTGGAAATTGGTGTAAAGCAGCACCAGGATGATCAGCAGCGTGAGCGGGAGGACGTACTTGAGCGTCTGCTTCGCGTGCTCCATGTACTCCCATTGGCCGCTCCAGTTGAGGTAATACCCCGGCGGCAGTTTGACCTTCTGGTTGACCGTCTGCATCGCCTGGTGAACATAGGTGCCGATGTCCACGCCCGCTACGTCCACATAGACATAGCCCACGGGAACGGCGCCCTCGGTTTTGATGACCGGCGGCCCCATGGTGACGCGAATATCCGCCAGTTGGGTGAGAGGCACCTGCGCTCCGCCCGGCGTGGCCACCAGCACCCGATCGAGAGCCTGGGGATCGGTTCGGAAATCGCGCAGATAACGCACGTCGATCGGATAACGCTCGCGGCCTTCGACGGTGGTGCTGATGCTCGTGCCGCCAATCGCGGTTTCGATGACATCTTCCACATCGGCCACGGTCAGCCCGTAGCGGGCAATCGCGTCGCGGTTGATTTTGAAGTCCAGATAGTAACCGCTGGCGGCGCGTTCCGCGTAGACATTGCGGCTGCCGGGCAGATTGCGCAGCGCATCCTCGATCTGTTCTCCAATCGTCTGGATCACGGCCAGATCGGGCCCGAAGACCTTGATTCCAACGGGAGTGCGGATGCCGGTCGAAAGCATATCGGTCCGTCCCTTGATGGGCATCGTCCAGGAGTTGGAAACGCCCGGGATGTGAATCGCCGCATCCATCTGGTTGATCAGCTTGTCGGGGGTCATGCCCTTCGGCCACTGATCTTCCGGCTTGAGAACCATTGTGGCTTCGCCCATTTCGAGGGGAGCCGGATCGGTGGAGGTGCGCGCCCGCCCTCCTTTGCCAAAGACAGAAACCACTTCGGGGAACTGCTTGATGATCTTGTCCTCCAGCTGCGTGATCTGGGCGGTTTCGGTAATCGACTGCCCCGGCAGGCCGCTGGGCATGTAGAGCAGACTGCCCTCGTACAAGGGCGGCATGAACTCCGATCCGAGACGGCGGACGGGAAGAACGGTAACGGCCAGAGCGGCCAGGGCCAGCAGGATCACGGTTTTGGGGAACTTCAGCGCCAGGTGCACAAACGGCCTGTACCCCCAGATCAGGAAGCGGCTTACCGGGTTCTTCTGTTCAGGCGCGATCCTGCCGCGTATGAAGAGCGTCATCAGCACCGGCACGAGAGTGACGGAAAGCAGCGCGGCAAAGAGCATGGAGAAGGTCTTCGTGTAGGCGAGCGGTTTAAATAGCCGTCCTTCCTGCGCCTGCAGCGAAAAAACCGGAAGGAACGACACGGCGATCATGAGCAGGGAGAAGAACAGCGGTTTGCCGACTTCCTTTGCCGCAGCGAGAATGACCTCGTTGCGATCTTCCTTTTTCCCGCCCGCCTCCCATTTTTCGAGGTGCTTGTGCGCGTTCTCGATCATCACGATGGCGCCATCGACCATGGCCCCGATCGCGATGGCGATGCCGCTCAGCGACATGATGTTCGAATTGAGATGGATGGAATACATCGCGATAAACATCATGAGAATGGCGACAGGAAGCGTCAG
>JAJYFB010000021.1 GCA_021785495.1 Acidobacteriota bacterium
GATCTCCCGAAAACCAGTGGCCGCTGACGATACGAGGGCCACTGGCTTTCCGCAATCGCACCGGCTGCAAGCTGGCAGTTTGTTCGCTGGGAAAACAGGTTTTGATGGCCGGCAAGGCGCCGGTTGCCGAGCCAAGCGCCGCCGAGCCAGTCCATCGCATTGAAAACATGAAACTTAAAGAATAATTTCAATTCTTAGTCTATTTCGCTCATATTTTATGAATTTTCTGTGGTATATTTTATCAGTAGGCTTGAGCGGCGGCGAGAGCCCCTTCCGCCGCCAAACATATCAATGCACCAGGAGGAATCAAGTCATGGCTATCGTTCGTTGGGACCCGTTCCGTGAGGTTGCTTCGCTGCAGAACCGCGTCAATGCGCTCTTCCGCGACTTCGGCGAGGGCGACAGCGCCGTGGCGGCCGCCAGCTTTGTTCCGGCCGTCGACATCTATGAGGACGAGAAGAATGTCTCGCTCCAGCTTGAAGTCCCGGGCGTCGACCAGAAGGATCTGGACGTGAGTGTCGAGAACAACGTGCTCACCGTCAAGGGCGAGCGCAAGCTCGATAAGGAAGAGAAAGAGGAAAACTTCCATCGCATCGAGCGCCGTTACGGCAGCTTCTATCGCTCCTTCACGCTGCCCTCGACCGTCGATACGGAAAACATTGACGCCCGCTACGAGGCCGGCATTCTCAAGCTGGAGCTGAAGAAGAAGCCTGAAGCCCAGCCCAGGCAGATCAAGGTACATGTTGCCGCCTAGAGGCAGCAACCGCTTCTAGCTGCCAGCTCCCAGCCTCTAGCCGTTCGTGCTGGAACTGGCAGACGCCACATCTTGAATGCGCTGGGTGGCGAGCCACGATGCGATCCCCCGGCGCATTTGTTTTTCTTGCAACAAGGTGTACGAACCGGAATTTGAACCTTATGACTGGACGCTGGCTCGCGGCAGGATCAAGCTAGAGGCTAGCAGCTAGGAGCTGTCTTTATGTCCATCCGCTGGGAAAAACTGACTGTCAAATCGCAGCAAGCGATCCAGAGCGCCCAGTCGCGCGCGGCCGAGTTCGGCAACCCTGAAGTGCAGCCCGCGCATTTGCTGCTGGCGCTGGTCGAGGACCGCGAAGGCGTGATCCCGGCCGTGCTCGAAAAAATTGGCGTGCCCATCGAGCGGCTGGAGCACGATCTCCACCAGATTCAGGAAAAACTGCCGCGTGTTGCCGGAGCGGCCGCGCAGCCCGGCCTCGGCCCGGCGCTCAACAAGGCGCTGGAGGCGGCCTTTCGCGAAGCGGCCAGCTTCAAGGACGAGTACGTTTCGACAGAGCATCTGCTGCTGGGCGTCGCCGGCCTCAAGAACGATGCGGCGCACGAGGCGCTGGCCGCGCACGGGGCCACGCGCGAAGCAATTCTCAAGGCCCTCACCGCCGTACGCGGCGCGCAGCGCGTCACCGACCCGAATCCGGAGGCCAAATTTCAGGCGCTGGAAAAGTACGCCAAGGATCTGACCGAGCTGGCACGCCGCGGCAAGCTCGATCCGGTGATCGGCCGCGACGAGGAGATTCGCCGCGTAGTGCAGGTCTTGAGCCGCCGCACCAAGAACAACCCGGTGCTGATCGGCGAGCCGGGCGTGGGCAAGACGGCGATCGTCGAGGGTCTGGCCCGCCGCATCGTCTCCGGCGACGTGCCGGAGAGCCTGCGCGACAAGCGCGTGATCGCGCTTGATCTGGGCTCGATGCTGGCCGGCGCAAAATACCGCGGCGAGTTCGAGGATCGGCTCAAGGCTGTGCTCAAGGAAATCGAGGAATCGAACGGGCAGGTGGTGCTCTTCATCGACGAGTTGCACACGCTGGTTGGCGCAGGAGCGGCCGAGGGCGCCATCGACGCCAGCAACATGTTGAAGCCCGCTCTGGCGCGAGGCGAACTGCGCGCCATCGGCGCCACCACGCTCAACGAGTACCGCAAGTACATCGAGAAGGACGCCGCGCTCGAACGCCGCTTCCAGATCGTCTACGTCGGCGAGCCGAATGTCGAGGACACCGTCGCCATCCTGCGCGGACTGAAGGATCGCTACGAGCAGCATCACAACGTGCGCATCAAGGACGCGGCGATCGTCGCCGCGGCCACGCTCTCGCATCGCTACATCAGCGACCGCTTTCTGCCCGACAAGGCCATCGATCTGGTCGACGAGGCCGCCGCTTCGCTCTCCATCCAGATCGGCTCCGTACCCACGGAGATCGACCAACTGGAGCGCGAGGCCACGTCGTTTGAGATCGAGCGCGCCGCGCTCAAGCGCGAAACCGACGCCAACAGCAAGGAGCGTTTGTCGCAGGTCGAGCGCAGCCTGGCCGAAACCAGGGAGCGCATCACGACTCTTCGCGCCCGGTGGACCAGGGAGCGGGAGGCGATTACGCGCATCTCCGAAACCAAGAAAAAAATCGAGGCCCTGCGCTTCGAAATGGAAGAGCAGACGCGCAAAGGCCAGCTCGATCGCGCCGCGCAGATTCAGTACGGCGAACTGCCCCGGCTTGAAGCCGAACTCAAGTCGCTCAATGCCGCGCAGGAAGGCCAGACCGGCGTCGAGCGCATGTTGAAGGAAGAGGTGGACGAGGAGGACATTGCCAAAATCGTCTCCAAGTGGACGGGGATTCCCGTGGCGCGGATGCTCGAAGGCGAGGTGAAGAAGCTCGTCGCGATGGAGGAGCGCCTCGGCGAGCGCGTGGTCGGCCAGGAGGCCGCGCTCGGCGTGGTGGCCAATGCCATTCGCCGTTCCCGCGCGGGCCTCAGCGACCCCAAGCGCCCCATCGGCTCGTTCATTTTTCTTGGACCGACGGGCGTGGGCAAAACGGAGACCGCCCGCGCGCTCGCCGAATTTCTCTTCGACGACGAGCAGGCGATGGTGCGCATCGACATGAGCGAGTACATGGAGAAGCACGCCGTGGCGCGGCTGGTGGGCGCGCCTCCGGGCTACGTGGGCTACGACGAGGGCGGCCAGTTGACCGAGGCGATTCATCGCCGGCCCTACGCGGTCGTCCTCTTCGACGAGATCGAGAAGGCGCATCCCGATGTCTTCAACGTGCTGCTGCAAGTGATGGACGATGGCCGGCTCACCGACTCGAAGGGCCGCACCGTGGACTTCAAAAACACGGTGCTGATTCTGACCTCGAATCTGGGCGCGGCCATGCTGGCCGGAGAAGCGCTCAAAACCGGGCACGATTTCGACCAGGCGCGCGAGAGCGTGATGAAGACGTTGCGCGAGCATTTCCGGCCGGAGTTCCTGAACCGTGTGGACGACATCGTCATCTACACGCCGCTTGGCAACGCGCAGATGAGCCGGATTCTGGAATTGCGTCTGAACGAGGTGCGCAAACTGCTCGAAGACCGCGCCATCTCGTTCGAATTGACGGAACCGGCCCGGCAGTTGATTCTGGCCGCGGGCTCCGACGCCGCCTACGGCGCGCGTCCGCTCAAGCGCGCTCTGCAGCGCATGGTGCAGGATCCGCTGGCCATCAAAATTCTCAACGGCGAGATTGAGCACGGCGCGCACGTCAAAATTGACGTGGACCGCAACGCGAACCATCTCGTCTTCGAGCCGATGCGCCGCGAAGCGATGGCTTGAAATTGCGGAACGCCGCCGTGACTGCCTCCCTGTAAAATCGAGTAAAACCAGCCTCATCTCGGCTTGGGGAGGCAACTTGCTTTACTGGCTGCTGTACGAAAAGCTGTTTCCGTTTTTTCATCCGTTCCGGATCTTTCGCTACCTGACGTTTCGCACCGCGTTCGCCACGCTGACGGCGCTGCTGATCGCGCTCTTCGTCGGCCCGTGGGTGATTCAGAAGCTGCGGGAGTTCCAGATCGGCCAGTACGTGCGCGACGACGGGCCAAAGTCGCATCTGAAAAAAACCGGCACGCCGACGATGGGCGGCGTGCTGATTGCCATCGCCATCCTGCTGCCCACCGTGCTCTGGAGCGACCCGGCGAATCCCTTCGTCTGGATCACGGTTTTTTCGACGCTGGCCTATGGCGCCATCGGCTTTGCCGACGATTACACCAAAGTCGTTCGGAAGCGCAGCCTGGGCCTGACGGCGCGGGCCAAGCTGCTTTGGCAGGCGCTGGTCGGCCTGCTGGTGGCCGCGGCCCTGGTGGCGCTCGATCAACTGCATATGTTCTCGACGCGGCTGACCGTGCCTTTCGTCAAAAGCTGGCGGCCGGAGTTTTTGTGGCATGGCTGGCCGGCCACGATTCCACACCTGGGGCTGCTGGCCTTTGTTCCCTTTGCGCTCTGGGTGACGCTGGTTCTGGTCGGCTCGTCGAACGCCGTCAACCTCACGGACGGCCTCGACGGGCTGGCCATCGGCTGCACGATCGTCGCCGCCTTTGCCCTGGCCGTGCTCACGTACGTCAGCGGCCACGTGGTCTTTGCCGACTACCTGGAGTTGCAGCACATGCCGATGGCCGGCGAGCTGACGGTCTTTTGCGGCTCGCTGGTCGGCGCATCGATCGGTTTTCTTTGGTACAACGCGCATCCAGCCGAGATCTTCATGGGCGACGTGGGCTCGCTGGCGCTGGGCGGGGCCATCGGCACCGTGGCCGTCGTCATCCGGCAGGAGCTGCTGCTCCCGTTCATCGGCGGCATCTTCATTCTGGAGGCGCTGTCGGTGATTCTGCAGGTCGGCAGTTACAAGCTGCGCAACGGAAAGAGGATCTTCAAGATGGCGCCGCTGCACCACCACTTCGAACAGTTGGGCTGGAGCGAGTCGAAGGTCATCGCGCGCTTCTGGATTCTGGCGCTGGTGTTTGCACTGTTTGCACTGACCACCCTCAAATTGCGTTAAATGCCTCCGCGGCAGGCCATAAACGAGGCACAATACAAGAGTCACGAAAGCGCAAGGACACGTGGACACGATGGAACTCAAAGGCAAAAAGGTTTTGGTGGTGGGCCTGGGCAAGTCCGGGCTTGCGGCGGCGTTGTTTTTGCGGCAGCAGGGCGCGCAGGTGACCGTCTCCGACGTGCGCTCGGCTGAATCGCTGGGCAAGGAGATTCCGGCCCTGATCGACGCGGGCATTCTGGTGGAGGCCGGCGGCCACGGCCTGCTCACCTTCCGCCGCCAGGATTTGATCGTCCTCAGTCCCGGCGTTCCGGTGGATACGCCCGAGCTTGTGCAAGCGCGCAGCTTCGGCCGCCCGGTGATCGGCGAGCTGGAGCTGGCCGCGCGCTTCCTCAAGGGCAAGATTATGGCCATCACCGGATCGAACGGCAAAACCACCACCACCGCACTGACGGGCGAAATGCTGAAGGCCGCGGGCCTGCCCACGCTTGTCGCCGGCAACATCGGCGCTTCGGTGGTCGATCTGATTGCGGAAAGTACGGAAAATTCCTGGTCTGTGCTCGAAGTTTCCAGTTTTCAGTTGGAGACCACGGAGACCTTCCGCCCGCAGATCGCCGCGATTCTCAACATCGCGCCCCATCATCTGGATCGCCATGGCGCCTTCGAGAACTACGCGCTGGCCAAGGAGCGCATCTTTGCCGCGCAGGAGGCGAACGACTTTCTGGTGCTGAACGCAGACAACGCCCGCGCCGCGCAGGCCGCGGCCCGTTCGCTGGCGCCGGTCTTCTGGTTTTCTGCCCGGAATCGGGTTGCGCAGGGCGCGTGGGTGGAAGACGGCAACATCGTTTTTCGGCCGGCTCCCAAGGCTCCGGTGGAGACGATTCTGCCCATCTCCAAAATTCTGCTCAAAGGCCGGCATAACGTCGAGAATGTGCTGGCGGCCGTCTGCGCCGCGCGGCTGGCCGGTGTCGAGCCCCGTGTCATCGCCCAGGCCGTCGAGAGTTTCAAGGCCGTCGAGCATCGTCTGGAGTATGTGGCGACCGTCGGCGGCGTCGAGTATTACAACGATTCGAAAGCCACAAACGTGGACGCAACCGCGCAGGCCGTGGCCGCATTTGCCGGCGGCGTTCACCTGATTCTGGGCGGCAAGGACAAGGGCGCGCCGTATGCGCCGCTCGCCACGCTTCTGCGTGAGCACGTACGCGCCATCTACACCATCGGGGCGGCGGCGGCCCGGATTGAAGCCGAACTGCGCGGCGTGGTTCCGATCCATGCGTGCGCCACGCTGGCCAAGGCCGTCGATGCGGCTGCCTCCGCGGCGCGTTCCGGCGAAGCCGTCGTGCTCGCACCCGCCTGCTCCAGCTTCGACCAGTTTGAAAACTACGAGCAGCGCGGCAGCGTCTTCAAGCAACTGGTTCAGCAGCGGCTCACCGCCAGGACGGAACAACCGTAAAAACCTATGGCGAAGCGCATTGGCGTCGACAAGTGGCTGTTCTTCACCACGCTGGCTCTGGTCGTCACCGGCCTGGCGATGGTCTTTTCGGCCTCGGCCGTCGTCGATCAGGAGAAATACCACTCGGCCTACACGTTCATCTTCACGCAGGGAATCTGGGCGGCCGTGGGCGTACTGGCGATGCTCGTGCTCATGCACGCCGATATCAACCGCTACAACTCGCCGCGCTTCATCTATTCAGCGCTGTGCGCAACCACGATGCTGCTGGTGATCGTCTTTTTCATTCCCGGTTCGCACCACACGCACCGCTGGATACGCTTCGGCAGCTTTTTCACCTTTCAGCCGTCGGAGATCGCCAAGCCCGTTCTGGTGATCTTCCTCGCCTGGTTTTTGCAAAAACGGCTGGGCCAGATGCACGACTGGCGGCATACCCTCCTGCCCGCCGCGATCGTCCCCCTGCTCTTTGCCGGCCTCGTTGTCCTGCAGCCCGACCTGGGCACGGCGATGGTGCTCTCCGGCGCGACGGCGATGATGCTGATTCTCGCCGGCCTGGAGTGGAAGTTTCTGCTCGGCGTCTTCTGCGCGGCGCTGCCAGCTCTGGCCGTACTGCTGCTGGTTCCCTGGCGGTTTGCACGGCTGTTGGCCTTTCTGCATCCCAACTGCGACGCTCGCGTGGCCACCAACGCTGCCAGCTATCACGTCTGCCAGTCGCTGATCGCCGTGGGCGCCGGCGGCCTGACCGGGCGCGGCTACATGGAGGGCATGCAAAAACTCTTCTACCTGCCCGAGGCCGCCACCGATTTCATCTTCGCCAACATCGCCGAGGAACTGGGCCTGGCGGGCTCCATGTTTTTACTCGTTCTCTTCGTCGTCTTCGGCGTGCGCGGACTGCGCACCGCCTTTCGCTCGACCGATCCCTTTGCGCGCCTGGTGGCCTTCGGCATCACAACCACGATTCTCTTGCAGGCCTTCTTCAACATCAGCGTCGTTTTGTCGCTGGTGCCGACCAAAGGCATCCCGCTGCCGCTGATCTCGCACGGCGGCACCTCTTTATTCTGCACGCTGGCCTCGATCGGAATCCTGCTGAACATCTCGCGCAGGGCCGAGTGACGAAAAGCAGGGACGAAGGGACCAAGGGACCGAGGGACCAAGGGACTAGGGACTAGGGACTAGGGACGGACAGCCGTGAATTGCAAACCACGCATTCTCATCGCCGGCGGCGGCACGGGCGGTCACATCCTCCCGGCCCTGGCCGTGGCGCGCGCTCTCAAGGAACAGCATCATGCCAAAGTTCTGCTGGTGGGCACGCCGCGCGGCATGGAGTCGCGCCTTGTGCCCGCGGCCGGTTTTCCGCTGCGGATGATCGAGATCGGTCCGCTCAACAGTGTCTCGCTGGCCACGCGCCTGCGTACGCTGGCGCGTCTTCCTGCCAGCTTGTTCGACTGCAAGCGCATCCTCGCCGAGTTCCGGCCTGGCGCGGTTTTCGGCGTGGGCGGCTACGCTTCGGGGCCCATGATGCTGGCCGCACTCTGGATGAAAATCCCGGCCATGGTTTACGAGCCGAATGCGATGCCCGGCTTCGCCAATCGCATCATCGGCAAGCATGTGCAGAGCGCAGCCATCAACTTTCCTGCCGCCGCGCGCTGGTTCGCGAACTCCGAAGTCACGGGCGTTCCCGTGCGGCAGGAGTTTTTCTCGCTCGCTGCACCCCAAGGGCCGCCGCACCTTTTGATCTTTGGCGGTTCGCAGGGCGCGCGCATCTTCAACACGCATCTACCCCGGCTGATGCCCGCTCTGCTCGACGCCGTGCCCGGTCTGACGGTGCTCCATCAGTCGGGCGAGCGCAACTTCGAGTCAACGCTTGCCGCCTATCAGGAAGGCCGTGCCGATCCCGCGCGCTGGCAGGTGCGTCCGTTCCTTGGCGAGATGGCTGCCGAGTTCGCCCGCGCCCACCTGATTCTCTCGCGATCGGGCGCGACCACGGTCGCCGAGGAGGCTGCCGCCGGCAAGCCCGCCGTACTGGTTCCCTTCGCCGCCGCCGCCGACGATCATCAGCGCCGCAACGCGCAGGCGATGGTCGAGGCCGGAGCGGCCCTGATGGTCGAAGAAAAGGAACTGGAGACTCCCGGCCGTCTGCTGCACGCGCTTGCCGGGATTTTGAACGATCCGCAGCGGCTGACAGTCATGTCCGCGGCTGCGCTTGCACAGGCCCATCCCGGCGCGGCCGAGCGCATTGCCGCCAGACTGGTTGCGATGGTGGCAAAGCCGTAGGATGCGTGCCGATCGTTCCGATGGAATCGATCAGCATGGCGCTCGTGGTTCGGTATGGCCCCAAGTGACTGAGCGGCTACGGCGTTATATCTGCCCGGAACAGGAAGCCGCGCTGGTGATTGCATCGGGGTAGGTCTGCACTTCGAGATCGATGCTGGCAATCTCGCCGCCGCAGTCGCGCGGATGGTTGCGCGTACACTGACAGAGTTCGGTAAAGCGCATGTGGCCGCTTGGGCTCAGTTCCAGGCCGGCCGCAATCAGCACGCTGTAAATATCCACACACGACTGGCGCTCGAACTCGAAGAGCATCGTCACAGTGCCCGTGTCGTTGGCCCCGCGGCTCAAGACCCAACCACCACAGCCCAAAATCGCGCCGGTCAGCGACTGCACCAGGCGCGACGGCTCTTCGGTGCTGATCGCCCGCATCTGCATCGCCCAAGGGATGCCCGCCGGGGTGCTGCTTTCTTCTGGAGCCAGGTCTCTCACGTTGCGTTTATCGGTGGACAGCAGGACCGCATCAAGCCTGTCGCGGAGTGGAACGTGGCTTGACCGCCTTTGACACAACCGCATCGATTGCCATGCTTTGCGCTCCGGCGAAGGTAATTGAGTCCGAGTCTTTTCACGGCGTCGGCATCCGCGCTGCGCTTGGGCCTGCTTTCCGGCGGATGCGCGATCACCGCTTTTCGTGTAGCGTGAATCTATCGTGATCACCGGCTCTGGAATCGATCTGGCGGAGATTGCGCGGATTCGCCGCGCCGTGGAACGCTATGGACGGCGTTTTCTGGGCCGCGTCTACCTCGCCGCAGAACAGGCCTATTGCCTGAAGAAGCGCAACGCGGCCGAGAGTCTGGCCGCCCGCTTTGCCGCCAAAGAGGCCGCCGCCAAGGCGCTTGGAACGGGCATCGCCCACGGCGTGGGTTGGCTGGAAATCGAGGTCGTGCGCGAACCCAGCGGACGGCCAACCATCCGTTTTCACGGCCGCGCGGCGGAGATCGCCGCCCGTCAGGGCGTGCTTCGCGCCCAGCTCTCGCTCACGCACACGGCCGAGCTTGCCGCGGCCAGCGTGGTGCTCGAAGACGGGCGGTAAACGCGGCCGTTCTGCTATTCTCTAGGCGTTGACCGGCTGTTTTCGTTCGAGGGGGAACGTGCCAAGCCATAAAGAGATTCAGTGGTCCCAACTGAAGGTTGGCTTGCTGGTGCTGAGCGCCACGGCGGTGCTCATCGCTCTGATTTTTCTCATGAATGGCTCGACCGGCGGCCTCTTCGGACACAAGCGCGTTCTCCGCGCCTACTTTGCCAACGCCTCCGGCCTCAAGGTCGGCGCGGTGGTCTCGCTCGACGGCGTCACCGTCGGCAATGTCACGCGGGTTCGCGTGGTTCCCGCGCGCAATCCCTACCCGGTCGAAGTCGCGATGCACGTGGCCGAAAAATTCTGGCCCCTGCTCCACACCGATTCGGTCGCCCGCATCACGCCGGCCGGCGTGCTCGGCGAAAGTTTTGTGGATATCGATTCACTGAACGCCAGCGGCCCGCCCCCGGCCGACAACGCCGAGATCGCCATCTCGAACTCGCCGACCATTGCGCAGGTGGTGGCCACCAGCCAGACCTCCATCGAGGCCATCAACCGGCTGATGCTCAAGATCGATACGCTGATCGACTCGATGAACTCGACGCGCGGCGCCTTTGGCGAGATCGTTAACGACCCAGTGCTCAAAAAGAAGGTCGTCGCCATTGCGTCGAATCTCCAGACGCTGACGGCGGCCGCGGCCAACGGCCAAGGCACCGTCGGCAAGCTCGTCAACGACGACTCGCTCTACGCCAAGCTCGACGCAACCGTGGATAAGCTGAATGCAATCGTCACGCGCATCGACGAGGGCCAGGGTACGGCGGGCAAACTCGTCAACGACGACGCCCTTTACAACCATCTGAACTCCGCCGCGTCGAACCTCAACCAGGTGCTGGCCACGGTCAACTCCGGCCAGGGCGCCATCGGCAAGCTCGCCAAAGACCCGGCGCTGGCGCAAAAGCTCGACGACGCCATCGCGAACCTCGACGGCATTCTCAAGACAATCAATGCGGGCCAGGGAACGGCAGGACAGTTGGTGCGGAATCGCGCCCTCTACGACCACACCGACCAGACGATGGACCAGGCGCGGCAGCTCATCGAGGCCATCCGCAGCGACCCGCATAAATACTTTGTCATCCGCATGAAGCTGTTCTGACCGTATGAAGCTGTTCTGACCGTGAGTCGGCGTTCCCATCCTTCCGGCCCATCCAGGCTGGACGATGGAAACGCGCGCCCCTCGATGAACCGCCGCCGGCTTCGCGCGGACGCGATCTTACTTCACGACCAGATTCACGGTCCGTCCCGGAACCACGATCACCTTGGCCATGTTTTTCCCGGCCGTGCGCGCCTGCACCTTGGCGTCGGCCAGCGCCGCGGCTTCGATCGTCTTCGCGTCCGATCCGGCCGCCACGCGCACCACGCTCACGAGCTTGCCGTTGATCTGCACCGGAATCTCGATCTCGTCCTCCTTGGCCAGCGCCGGATCGCTCTGGGGCCACGGCGCGTGCAGCACTGCGCCCTCGCCGCCGAGCTGCTCCCACAGTTCGGCCGCCAGCAACGGCGCAAAAGGAGCCAGCAGCAGCACCAGCGATTGCAGCAGCTCACGCACCACGGGGGCCGCAACCTCGCCGGCGGCCAGTCGCCCATCGGCGCCCTGCAGCTCGTTCACCAGTTCCATAATCGCCGCCACACAGGTGTTGAAGTGCCACCGGCCTTCAAAGTCCTGCGTGATTTTGGCGATGGTCTGGTGCAGCTTGCGACGCAGTTGCACTTCCACCGGATTTCCCGCGGAGATGGTCGCGGAACCGGCCGCCATCCGCGCCACCGGCGCATACTTCACCACCAGCCGGTAGACACGCCCCAGGAACCGGCTGACGCCGGCCACGCCATCTTCCTGCCAGTCCAGATCGCGGTCCGGCGGCGCGGCAAACAGCGCATACATGCGCGCGGCGTCGGCCCCGTAGCGCGCGATCATCTCGTCGGGCGAGACGACATTGCCCTTCGACTTCGACATCTTCGCGCCGTCCTTGAGGACCATGCCCTGCGTGAAGAGCCGCCGCGCCGGCTCGTCGTTCTCGACCAGGCCCAGATCGCGCATGACCTTCGTCCAGAAGCGCGAATAGATCAGGTGCAGAATCGCGTGCTCCACGCCGCCGATGTATTGATCGATGGGAAACCAGTACCGCGCCTTGGCGGAATCGAATGGAGCCTCGCCGTTGCGCGCGTCCGTGTAGCGATAGAAGTACCAGCTCGAATCGACGAAGGTATCCATCGTATCCGTCTCGCGCCGGGCCGCGCCGCCGCACTGGGGGCAGGCCGTGTTCACAAACTCCGGCACGCGCCCCAGCGGCGAGCCGCCCTGCTGCGTAATCTCGATCTGATCGGGCAGCAGCACCGGCAACTGCGCGTCGGGCACGGCCACCAGGCCGCACCGCTCGCAGTGCATCATCGGGATCGGCGTGCCCCAGTAGCGCTGCCGGCTCACGCCCCAGTCCTTCAGCCGGTAGATCACCTTCGCCTCGCCAAATCCCTTCCGGGCGGCGGCCTTTTGCAGTTGGTTCTGCGCCTCTGCGCAAGTCAGCCCGTCGTACGTGCCCGAATTCACGAGCACGCCCTCTTCCGAACAGAACGGCAGCTTCGCTGCGTCCTCGTTCTGGAGCGGCTTGATCACCTGTCGAATTTCGATTCCGTACTTGGTCGCGAACTCGAAGTCGCGTTCGTCGTGGGCCGGCACGCTCATGATCGCGCCCGTGCCGTAGTCCATCAGGATGTAATTGGCCACCCAAATCGGTACGCGCTCGCCATTGTACGGATTGAGAGCAAAATGGCCTGTGGCCACACCATGTTTTTCGATGGCGCCGATGTCGCCGGCCTCTTTGGCCGCCTTTTGCTGCGCGATCATGGCCTCGACCTGGGCCTTCAGCTCGGGATTGGCCGCGGCGAACTCGCGCACCAGCGGATGCTCCGGAGCCAGCTGCACGCTGGTCGCGCCAAAGATCGTATCCACGCGCGTCGTGAAGACGCGGATGCGTGGTCCCTCGGTCCCTTGGTCTCTTGGTCCCTTCGTCCCTTGGTCCCTTCGTCCCTGGGTCTCTTGGTCCCTTCGTCCCTTCGTCTCTTGGTCTCTCGGTCCCTGGTGGCTTTCTTCCAGAAAGAAATCCACCTCCGTGCCTTCGCTGCGCCCGATCCAGTTGCGCTGCATGGTGCGCACTTTTTCTGGCCAGCCGTCCAGTTTTTCGAGCCCGTCGAGCAGTTCCTCGGCGTAGTGGGTGATGCGCAGAAACCACTGCTCCAGGTCGCGCTGCTCGACCCTGGTGTCGTCGTGCCGCCAGCAGCAGCCGTCCACCACCTGCTCGTTGGCCAGCACCGTGGCGCACTGCGGGCACCAGTTCACCTTGCTTTTCTTGCGGTAGACCAGCCCTTTCTCGAACATGCGCAGAAAGAACCACTGATTCCAGCGGTAGTACTCCGGCAGGCAGGTGGTCACCTCGTTGGCCCAATCGAAGGCCATGCCCAGGCGCGTGAATTGCCGCTTCATCGCGGCGATGTTCTTGAGCGTCCACTCGCGGGGCGGCGTGTTGTTCTTGAGCGCGGCGTTTTCGGCCGGCAGCCCGAAGGCGTCCCAGCCCATCGGGTGCAGCACGTTATAGCCGCGCATCCACATCTGCCGCGCCAGCGCGTCGCCGATGGCGTAGTTGCGCACATGGCCCATGTGCAGTTGGCCGCTCGGGTAGGGCAGCATCTCCAGCACGTAATACTTCGGCTTGCCGCACGTGGCCGGTTCCGCAGCGTAGAGCTTCGGGTCCGCCGCCCACCGTTCCAGCCACTTCTCTTCAATCGCCGCCGGTTCGTAACGCAGTTCTTTTTCGTCCGCCATAAATTTCAGTGTAAACGCAAATGCTTTCTGCCTCTTCAGCAGAATCTGCGGGCGATTTCCGGTTCGGGCAGCCGTCCGGGTGCTTGATATGCGGATGCGGCCTCCGGTAGAGACCGCCCCGCGCAAGAATAAAGATCCCTGGCAAAGCCGGGGATCTTTACTTTGTGACGCCGAAGGTGAAGGTCGTCGTCGAGTGCATCGTCTGGCCGGGCTTCAATTCCGTGCTGGGAAACTTCGGATGGTTGGGCGAGTCGGGATAGTGCTGCGTTTCCAGGCAAAGGCCCTTGTGCTTCGTGTACTTGACGCCGTGGCGGCCCGTGAAGCTGCCATCGAGGAAGTTGCCGGAGTAGAACTGGATGCCTGGCTCGGTGGTCTCCACCGTCAGCGTGCGTCCGCTCACCGGATCGCTGACGATCGCCGCCTGGTGCATCGTGCCGCGCTCGCCGTTGAGCACCCAGTTGAAGTCGTAGCCGCCTGCCCGCTTCAGTTGCTCGTTGGCGTCGTTGATGCGCGCGCCGATCGTCTCCGGCTTGCGGAAGTCCATGGGCGTAGCGGCTACGGGAGCAAGTTCGCCGGTGGGAATCAACGTGGCGTCAACCGGCGTGTAGCGGTCGGCGTTGATCTCGATCTTCTGGTCCAGAATGTCGCCCTGATCGTCGCCATGCAGATTGAAGTAAGCGTGATTGGTCAGGTTGAGCACGGTGGGCTTGTCGGTGGTCGCCGTGTAGTCGATGCGCAGCGTCTTGCCCTGGAGCGTGTAGCGCACGATCGCGGTCAGTGTACCCGGAAAACCCATGTCGCCGTCCGGGCTCACCAGCGTGAACTCCACGCCGCCGGGAACTTCCCTGGACTGCCAGACGTACTGATCGAATCCCTTCGGGCCGCCGTGCAGCGCATTCTGGCCGTCGTTGAGCGGAATCTGGTAGGTCTTGCCGTCGAGAGTGAACTTGCCGTGCGCGATGCGGTTGCCGTAACGGCCCACGATCGCGCCAATGTACGGATTGGGCTTGATGAGGTAGGTATCGAGCTTGTCATAGCCGAGCGCCACATCTGCCATTTTTCCAGCGCGATCCGGAGCCTTCACGCTGACCAGGTGCGCGCCAAACGCCGTCACGCGCACTTCGATCTCTCCATCGCTCAACGTATAAATCGGGACGGCCGTTCCGTCCGCGGTATGACCCCAAATCGCCATCTTCACCTCTCCCTTTGCATGAGGCGCAAGCGCCATCGTCATGCCCATGATTGCTGCAACCACTCTAAAAGCTCGATTCACGATTGTCACCTCTGCTGTACGGCCCGAAGACGGTCGATGCGCCGACAGATTTCTGCCGGCGAGCGCGCGTTCGGGCGCGCAAACGTTTTCTGCAACAGGCAAACCTTTCCGGCAGCCCCTCCCATCATATGCCCACGCGCGCCTCCCTTGCAGAACGCCCCTGCGCAAAAGCGCACAGACAAACCTGCCCAACCGGCGGAAGATGCGGCCTACGTTGAAGACCGACTCCAGCCACGCCGCGGACAAGAGACACAAGACGATCGTCGAACCGGTCTTCGGCGAGATCAACGAGCAACTCGATTGCTGTTCCGCTCCGGCTGAACGCTGGAGCGAGCGTTGGAGATGGCATCGATCAGCGGAAAAACGTCTTGACTGCCCGCAAAACGACGCAAACGGCCGGACCGGCGGGCGATGAACGGCGCCTCCGGCGGCCATCTGCTTCGGCCCGCGCCACGCGAACCAAGACATGGCGCAGCCTCTCTGTACCCGGCGATGCCTCTGGCCCGGCAAGCCAATCTGCATGGAGCCAGTGCCCGCTCCTCACGCAAACGGCACAGAATCGCAGGCGCGTAACGCAGCGCATCCGGAAGACCTGCCGGCCTGCCCGGTCAATCCTCGCTGGCGCCGTTCGCGCCAACCGCGTTGCGCAAAGAGAAGAGCACGGCGCGCTCAGCCGCGCTCAGGGAGGCGCGCTCCAGAAGATCCGGACGATTCTTGAGGGTTTTTTTCAGTTGCTGCTCGCGCCGCCAGCGCCGGATGGCCGCGTGGTCGCCATTCAGCAGCACCTGCGGAACGTTCAGGCCGCCAAACTCGGCTGGCCGCGTGTACTGCGGATAGTCCAGCAGCCCGCCCGCGCCGTGCTGCGAACGCGGAACGCCCTCGACATCCACGTCGATTTCGCCGTCGGAAGCGCCGAAGCTTTCGAATTCGCCCGAAGCCTCGTTGCCCAGAACGCCCGGAATCATCCGCATCGTCGCATCCACGACGACCGCCGCAGCCAGCTCGCCTCCGCTCAGCACGTAGTCGCCGATCGACAGCTCCATGTCGCAATACAGCTCGTTGATGCGCTCATCCACGCCCTCGTAGCGTCCGCAGAGCAGCACCACGCGGTCCAGCCGCGCCAGTTCGCGCGCCACGGCCTGCGTAAAGACGCGCCCTTGCGCCGAGAGCAGGATCACTTTTTCATTGGGCCGCCGCAAATTCGCTGGCGCTTGTTCGCCATGCGCTCTGGGTGCGACACCCAGTGAGACAAGCGCCTCGGCGAGCGGTTCCGGCTTGAGCAACATCCCCTCGCCGCCGCCAAAAGGCCGGTCGTCCACGGTCCGGTGGCGATCGTGCGTGAAGGCGCGCAGGTCGTGCAGGCCGATTTCGAGCAAGCCTTCGGTCTGCGCCCGGCGTACGATCCCCTGCGCAAAGACGCTCTCGAAAAAGCCGGGGAAAATGGTAAGAATGTCAAAACGCATAACGATCCGCGAAGCCAGCCGGGGCGATAGAACTAGAAATATTGTGGCATAACGCACGTTCGCTGCCCCGCCCGGTGCGCAAGGCAGGCAGGGCAAACGCGCGAACGAGAGGTTGCACGGCAGACGTTGCAAGGCACACCATCCACCCGTTCCTTCCATCTTCCTGCGATGGCCCTGGCCCGGTTCATGCGGTGGAGAATGCGCAGCTTTCGCCATGATATTCTTGGCTGTTCCGGTGTTTACGCGGCGGAAGCCGCTGTCTTTGGGTGCGCGAACGCGGCTTGCCGTGCATCTGAAAGGGGAAATATGAAGCGTTTTTCAATTGGATTGGGCCTGATTTTGGCCTGTGGATGCGGATTGCAGGCGCAAACCGCGGCTCCCGTCGATGCAAAGGTCTGCGACGTGGTGAAACATCCGGAAGCGTTCAACGGCAAGATGGTGCGGATCACCGGGACGGTCGTGGCGGGCTTCGACGAGTTCGTCCTCAAGGACGCAACCGATCCCAACTGCGGATTTCAGGAGAACGCCATCTGGCTCGCGTACCCGGAAGGAACCAAGGCAAAGTCCGGGCCCGTGGCAATCGTCACCGTGCAGCCGGCGCATAACGTCTCCGGACCGTACAAGGCTCCGACGCGGACTCCAGTGATCCTCGAAAAAAGCAAGGACTTCAAGAAATTCGACTCCCTGCTGGCGCAGCCACATCAGACGGGCGCGGATCTCTGCCTGGGCTGCGCGCGGTATGAGGTGACTGCGACCCTGGTGGGCCGGCTGGATGGCGTGGCCGACCCCACGCTGCAACGGGACAAGTCCGGCAAAATTACCGGTCTGGGCGGATTCGGCAACATGAATGGCTATCCGGCGCGGCTGGTTCTCCAGTCGGTCTCGAATGTGACCTCCAAGGATGTCGATTTTTCAGCAACCGACGCCGTCACGGCCAACGGACAGGCGCCTTCCAGCACCGCCATCTACGATCCGATGCAGACGGCGCAAAAGATCGTTGACACGCTGAAGTCCACCCCAGCCAGCGCACAGATGAGCCGGGCACTGGCGGTCCTGCCCAAAAAACAGGAAGCAAGCGACGTCACGATCAGCTATGGCATCGGCAACACGGTGACGCCGGAGACGCCAGGCGCCACGGATTCGCCGGACGGCGTACTCTTCAACTGCGTCCTCAACCGGGACCGTTTGCAGGGCAGCGCCATGGTCCTGGCGCTGTTCCACATGGGCGAGCACATCGCGGATCTGCGCAGCCCGAAGCCCGGCGACGAAAATGCTCCCCTGATTTACAACGAAGACAATGCCTGGGTCGTCACATCGATCGGAGCCATCGTCGGCGGACAAAAGTTTGTGACGCTGCCGGGCGCATACCTGCTCTGGAACAGCACCTGGCCGGCCGACCAGCGCAACGACAAGATGGAAGAGGTCTTGAAGAGCTTTCTGGCCAACGAGGCGTTGTTGAGCCAGTAAGCGGTTCGCAGGGGTTACGCGGTTCGAGGCCGTCTGCCGGCGTTGCGGCAGACGGCCTCTTGCGCAGACCGGCCGCCGCCGGGACCACCGCTTGCCAAAATGCGCGTGTATCCTTGAATGCAACCCCGTGAAGAACGAATTTTGTCGCGAAACACAAGAAAAACAGCAGGAAACAGGAAATCCACCAGGAAGCGAGAGGACAATGGCTGAGATCGCCGTGGAAACTCCAGAGATTCCGGCGCAGTTGCCGGACGTGCGCGTCGCCGTGCTGGGCGCGGGCAAGATGGGCGGCATTTTGCTGCAGGCGTTTTTGAAGGAAAACCTCTTTGCCGCCGACCTGATTCACGCCACGGTGTCGCACCCCGAGCGTGCAGTCGCGCTCAGCACGCAGTGGGGCGTGGACGTGGGCACGAACAACCTGGAGGCCGTGCGCCAGGCCGATTTGATCTTGATCGGCGTCAAGCCCTTCCAGGTTCCCGATCTCGTGGCCGAGATCAAACCCGCGCTTGCGCCCGGCAAGATGCTGGTTTCCTTCGCGGCTTCCGTGAAGACGCGCTCGATCGAAGAGGCCGCCGGCATCGAGATCGCCGTGGTGCGCGCCATGCCGAACACGCCCTCGACGCTCGGCGCCGGGGCCGCCGCCCTGTGCCGCGGGCGCTTTGTCAACGACGCGCAGATGGCGCTGGCCGCGCGCGTCTTCGAGACCGTGGGCCGCACGGTCCTCGTCGATGAAAAACACATGGACGCGGTGACCGGGCTCTCCGGCTCAGGTCCGGCCTACATCTACATCATCATCGAGGCGCTGGCCGAGGCCGGCGTCAAGGTGGGCCTGCCGCGCGACGTGGCCACGCAACTGGCCGCGCAAACCGCCTTCGGCGCGGCCAAGATGGTGCTGGAAACCGGCTACCATCCGGCCCTGCTCAAGGACGCCGTGACCACCCCGGCCGGCTGCACCGTCGACGGCATTCTCGAACTTGAGGAGGGCGGCCTGCGCGTGACGCTCATCAAGGCCGTCATGCGCGCCACCGAACGCGCCCGCCAACTGGCTGCGGGGTAAACACGACGAGGAATAAAGAGCGTTTCGCCACACCGGCAAGGAGGCAGGATGAACGTTCCCGAAGGCGCAAGAAGAATGAAGTTGGCGGGACTGTGGATAGCCTCGATTCCGCTTGGTATCCTGCTCCTTTTGATGGTTGGAGCAGGAACGCTCATTGTTCAACGTCAGGATTATGCCTATCTGGCGAATCTCGGTCCGGCAGCCATCCTGATTCTGCTCTATCTTGAGATCCCCGGCTGGATACTCTGGTTGGCTGGCTGGATTGTAGAAGGATTCTCTCAAGAGGAAAAGCCATGAACTTTCGCGAAGGCACAAAGAGAATGCGGATTCTGGGCATGGCGATGACCCTGGCTCCGCTTCTCGCCGGGGCGCTCTATACTCTTTATGAAATTCAGCCCATCGTGACGCACGCCGGCTTCGGCGGCTTCGCGTACCATTTTTCCCGCAAGATTCTGGCCGCCGCGCTGGTCCTCGCCGTTCCCGGCCTTCTCGTTCTGGCCGCCGGATGGGTTGTGGACGGATTCGGCAAGGAACCCCGCTAGAATGGACGGGAGCGGCAAAACGCCCCAAAGATTTTCCCGTCCGCCTGTCAACGTCCTTGGGCGCAAAGTTCTTGTGAAATTCCGTAATCCGCGGGGAACAATGGGGCGAAAGTGCTGGCGGCGCTCGAAACGCCGTGTGGAGCAAGAGGATGCGGGTTTCCTGCGTTCTTTTTTTCGCACCTTGTGGGCGCAGGATGCGGGTAGGATGCAGTTGCGCCTCGCTTCGCTCGCTGCGACCTGCTTACAACGGGACTTCCACTCGCAAGAGTGCGCCCATGCTGGGCTCACCAAAAACTCCGGGCCCCGCCAAGCGAGGCCCGGAACGATGAAGAGCTGAAGCCTAGCGGGTTGCGGCCGGTTTGGGCGCAGTAGCGGCTGCGGGCGCAGGGGCCGGAACGCCGGACTTCAAATTGTAGGCGTCGATCACCTGCTTGGTGATGTTCGTCGCATTATTGGCGAAGAGTACCGGCGTCTGCTGCTGGGAGACATCGAGAATCAGCGTGATGCCCTGCTGCTCGGCGTACGACTGCATCGTGTCGTAGATCTTCGAGGCCAGCCCGTTGTACATATCCTGCATATCCTGCTGGAAATCGGTGCGGGCATCCTGCGTGTCGCGATCGAGCTGTTTTTTCTTCTCGTCAAGAGCCTTGACCTTGCTCTCGCGATCGGCCTGCGAGAGCGTGGAGCCCTGCGCCTGTACCTGCTTGGTCAGGCTGTCAACCTCGTCGCTGAGCGATTTGAGCGCCGCTTCTTTGGGAGCGTACTTCTTCTGCAGATCGGCAAAGTCGCGCTGGCCCTCGTTGGTCTGGGCCACGGCCAACTGGAAAGCGATGACCGCAATTTTGGTGGGAGCGGCGGCATGGGCCGCAGCAGCCGGCGCGGCAGGGGTTTGGGCGGCGGCGCTCAGGACCATCCCCGAGGCCAGCAGAACTACGAGTGCAACAGTGCGCTTCATCGGTATCGAAAACTCCTTCGGAGTCCCTCTCCGGCGCCGCTCGACTGGGAACGGCAGCCAACCTTGGCCTCCGCGCGGCCCATCTTTTACCCCAGAGTGTATCCCGGTTTGCAAGCGGGAACTCCGCGCCGGACCGGCGAGGCTGGAAAAGACGCAATCGGAGACGTCAGCAGGAACTAGGGCGATTATAGGGCAGGGAGCAGGGCGCAGGGAATAGTGGGAAAGGAACAGGGCAGGGATCGGGGATCAGGGATCAGGGATCGGCGCTTCACGCCAGTTGCTCTTGGCCCTGATCCCTGTTCCCCGATCCCTGGATGTCAATGCGCTGGTTGCGGCTGAGGCGCGTCCGGCTGACTGCTGGCCTGCGGGGCCGGAGCGGGAACGCCCGACTTCTGGTTGTAGCCATCGATCACGGCGCGGGTAATGTCCGTCTTCGGCAGCGCGTACAGCACGGTTTGCGCCTGCTGATTGCCGGCGTCGAGCACCAGCGTGTAGCCGCTCTTCTGCACATAGTCAGTCATGAACGCGCCGACTTTCTGCGCGACGGCGCCGATGACCTGCTGCATGTCGGTCTGGAAATCGCTTTGCGCATCCTGCGAGTCGCGGTCCAGTTGCTTTTTCTTCTCTTCAATCACGCGGGCGCGGCTTTGGCGCTCGGCGTCGGTGAGCTTGGCGTTGTCGGCCTGCAACTGCTTGGTCAGCGTGTCGATCTCGCTGTTCAGGCTCTGGAGTTGTGTCCGCCGCGGCTCGTATTTCTTTTGCAGGTCGGCGACGTCGCGCTGGAACTCGTTGGTCTGCGTGACGGCGGCCTGGAACATCACCACTGCAACCTTGGCAGCGGGAATGGCGGTGGCCGCAGTTTGCGCCGAGGCCGCGATGGCCGGTCCGGCGGTCAGGAAGATGGCGAGAAGAGACAGGCGTTTCATGCGAATTCGAGGGCTCCTTGGAGTTCCCGCGCGAAAAGGCCGCAGCGCCACCTTCCAGATGGCTCCGGGAAGCGCCTGCGGGAGCCTCCGTTGCATGCGGCGCTCGCGGCAGACTGCTCCGGCGCTACGCCGGGAACTAGTGGGGATTATATAGGTTTCAAGCCGTGGAGCGTCAAACCCCAGCAGCGGAATCGATACGGGTTCCCGCGCGGCGGGTCTCACAGGGCGTCTTGCGGCAAAGCGGCAGGCGCGCGCGATGCGGCGCGTGCATAGAGATACCAAGCCAGCCAGGCGGGCGTGGTCCAGAACCAGAGCAGCCAGAACTTCTGAACGAACCACATTTCCATGTTCAACAGGACGATGGCCAGCGCGAGCCCGGTCAGCAGGTTGCGGGAGCGCATCCCGTAGGCGGCCTCGACCAGCGCGGGAGCGGCCAGTATTTGATCGTAATGCCAGCAATAGGGTGCTGCGACAAGAGAGGCCAGCATCAAAAGGCTGCCGTCGGTCTTCCAGTCCCAGCTTGCGCGGCGGCGCCAGAACCAGACCATCGCCCAAAGGCAGGCCAGCGCGGCGGGAAGATACTGCACCCAGACGCCGCGGGGATCGGTCCAGGCGCGCAGTGCGCAGGCCAGGCAGGGGATGTAGTCGTTTTGCACATCGGCCGAGCGCATCAGTTGGCCGTATTCGAGCCAGGCGCGCGGATCGAGCAGCCATGCGGCGGCGATCGAGAACGCGAGTGCTGTTGCGGCCCCCGCCAGTACCTTCCAGGCGCGTTCGGTCACGATCCAAAGCGCCAGTGCGATACCAAAAGGAAGAAACAGATGCAGCTTCAACGCACAAAGCCACAGGGCGGCTCCGACAAAAAACGGCCGGGAGCGATATCCATCGAGAAAAAGCGTCAGTCCCAGCAGAGGAAGAAGCGAACTTTGGCCCATGGTCAGGCAGATCAGCGCCGGAGTGAAGGAGAAGACCAGCCAGTGTAGGCGATTGGCCTGGTTGCCGTACGCCCGGTGGATGAGACGCACGGACAGAAGCAGGCAGCCGAGCAGCAGCAGCGACCAAAGCAGGGCCGCGCTCTGCAAGCCAAGAAATCCTAGCGGCCAGACCAGTGGCAGCGCCCAGGGAGGGTTGCGCATCACGAGAATGGCTTTCGGGTCCAATCCCTTGGCGTGCTCGATTGCCGCGATCGCCGTGCTGTCGTAAGGATTCAGGTGGTCGGCAAGCTGACGGCCGGTTGCCCAGAAGGCGACCAGATCGCGCGATCCCCCCAGTCTGCCGCCGATCTGCAGAATGAAAAAAAGCACGATGATGGCAAGCGCGAGCCCGGCGGACAGCTTGATGGAGTACTCGGCAAGATCGCTCTGGTTTTGCACGGGGGAAGGATCGGGCGCGGCTTGCATGGAAGCTATTCTACGGTACAAACGCCGCGCAACAGGCGGGGAGACCTCGGCCGCGGGGCTCTCGCGTGGCGGCCGCCTGTTTGCAGGCGTAGAGTGGTGGGCGAGTCTGCACGGCGCGAACGTTTCGCCTGTTTGCGCGTTCGGGGACCAGGAAACCGAAGGAGGATATGCGCATGGAGTGGGGACACCGCGGACGGCTGGCAATCTGTGCGGCGGCGCTGGCCGCCGGGATGCTGACCTTCTCGCTGCACGCCGATACGGGCGCAACAGCCGCGACTTCGGCAACGCGGGCGGCAACCGCGCAGGAACAGTCGGCGCCGCAGCCCGCCTATACGCTGCCGCCCGGTCCACTGGCCCAGGCGATCTCGCTCAGCCGCATTCGCAATCTTCTCGACATCGCCGGAGCGGTTTGGGGCGTTGTCTTTTTGTGGCTGCTGCTGGCCACGCGCGGCTGCGCCGGGCTCGAAGGCTGGGCGCGCAGGCTCGTCAAGCACCGCTGGCAGCAAGGAGTTCTCTTCTTTGCCGCGTTGCTGATCGCGACCACGCTGGCCGGCCTGCCGTTTGACTGGCTCGGCCAGCATTACGAACGCGCGTATGGCGTCAGCGTCCAGAGCTGGAGCGGCTGGCTGGGCGACCAGGCCAAGAGCCTCGGACTGGGGCTGCTGATGGGCGTTCCCGTGCTGCTGCTCTTCAACGGGGCGGTTCAACGCTGGCCCCGGCGCTACTGGCTGGGCGTCTGGCTGCTCACGCTGCCCCTGCTGGCGCTGAGCGTCTTCGTCGAGCCACTGCTGGTTCCGCTCTTTTACAAACAGGAGCCGCTGGCGCTGCATCATGCCGCCTTGACCGCAAAGCTGGAAACCGTGGTCGCGCATACGGGCATCGCGATTCCGCCCGATCGCATTTTTTTGATCCATGCCAGCGCCAAATCACGCGGCATCAACGCCTTTGTCGCGGGCATCGGCACGACCAAGCGGTTTGTGCTGTGGGATACGGCGACGGACCAGTTGCCCGATGATGAGACGCTCTTCATTTTTGGCCACGAGAGCGGCCATTACGTGCTGCGGCACATTCCGAAGATGCTGGCCGGCTCGGCCATCGGGCTGTTCTTCCTCTACTGGGGATGCGCCGTCTTTGCCGCATGGCTTGCCGGCCGTTTCGGCGCGCGCTGGGGCGCCGACGGACTGGCCTCGCGCACGGGATTCGTGGTGCTGCTGTTCGTCGTCTCACTGGCCAGTTTGCTTACCGCGCCGGTGAGCAACGCCTTCAGCCGCCACTTCGAGCATCAAGCCGATGTTTACGGGCAGGAGGCGATTCACGGCCTCGTGGCCGACCCGCAAAGGACCGCCGTGGCGGCATTCAACCACCTGGGCGCATCCTGGCTCGAAGACCCGAATCCCAATCCATTCCTCGAATTTTGGCTTTTCAACCACCCCAGCGTGGAGCACCGCGCCGAGTTCGCCGCCCACTACAATCCCTGGACGAACGGCGGGCACGGAGAGTTTTTCAAGAAGTAGAGATTGGAGCCACCCGCAACATTCATCACAGAAGCGCGGCGTTGAAAGGGCACGACTTCAGTCATGCCCATCCAGCCAACAAAACCAGAGTGGCTTTCGCCACGGAGGGACGGCGGCAGCGGAACATTCCCGAATTTTGCAAGAGCATCATGGAGATCGGAACTGGATTGCCGTCACAACCGCATCGAAGACGCCGGCCTGTGCTACCCTCAACCGAAGACACATGCGCATCGAAAAGAACCAGCTCTACTACGGCGATAACCTCGAAGTCCTGCGCCGCTACGTCCGCGACGAGACGGTCGATCTCGTCTACCTCGACCCGCCCTTCAACTCCCGCCAGGACTATAACGTTCTCTTCGCAGAGAAGGACGGAGCACAATCCAGCTCGCAGATTCACGCCTTCGAGGACACCTGGGAGTGGAACCACGAGAGCATGACCGCCTACCAGGCGATGGTTGAAGCTGGCGGCCCGGTCGCCGACGCCATGCGCGCCTTTTACACATTTCTCCATGGCAGCGACATGATGGCCTATCTCGCCATGATGGCCCCGCGCCTCGTCGAGTTGAAGCGCGTTCTCAAGCCGACCGGCTCCATCTATCTCCACTGCGACCCGGCGGCGGGCCATTATCTGAAGATTTTGATGGATGCCGTTTTCGGGCCGCAGTTTTTCAAAAATGAAATTATCTGGAAACGCACCAGCGCCCACAATAGTGCGAAGCGATGGGGGCCGGTGCATGACCAGATTCTTTTCTACTCCAAAAGCGATACCTCGACATGGAATCGCGTCTACCAGGGATACACGGCGGAATATCTCGAACGGTTCTACCGGCATAGCGACGAGGGCGGAAGGTTCAGACTTGGAGATTTGACCGGCGCCGGCAAGCGAAATGGGGAGTCTGGATTGCCCTGGCGCGGCGTGGACCCGACGAAAGCAGGCAGGCATTGGGCCGTGCCTCGTCCGCGCGGAGCCGGCCAAAGCTGGGACGAACTCAGCGTACAACAGAAGCTCGATCAGTTGGAACTCGCCGGTTTGATTGTATGGCCAGCAAAGGGCGGTACTCCGCAGTTCAAGCGGTATCACGATGTGGATCGCGGCGTTGTCGTGCAGGACGTGATTACGGACATCGATCCTCTATCTCCACACGCCAAGGAGCGTCTTGGCTACCCCACGCAAAAACCCGAAGCCCTGCTCGAACGCATCCTGAAGGCCAGTTCCAACGAAGGCGATCTGGTTCTCGATCCCTTCTGCGGCTGCGGCACGACGATTCAGGTTGCGCAGCGCCTTGATCGCCGCTGGATCGGCATGGACATTACCCATCTCGCCATCGGCCTCATCAAGAAACGGCTCTCCGACAGCTTCGGAGCCGAGGTTCGCGAACGCTACGAAGTCGTTGGCGAGCCCACTGACTACGCGGGAGCCGCGCAACTGGCCGCCGAAGATAAGTACCAGTTCCAGTGGTGGGCGCTCGGCCAGGTTGGCGCACGGCCCACTGAGCAAAAAAAGGGCGCGGATCGAGGCATCGACGGACGGCTCTACTTCCACGACGACCAATCGGGGCAATCGAAGCAGATCGTCTTTTCCGTGAAGGGCGGACATGTGACCGCTCCGCAGATTCGCGATCTGGCGGGCGTGCTGGCCCGTGAAAAGGCGGAGATCGGCGTCTTTCTCACCTTCGAGGAGCCGACCGCTCCGATGAAGCGCGAGGCTGCCGAGGCCGGCGTCTACAAGTCCTCCGACGGCAGCGCCTATCCGCGTTTGCAGATTCTTACCGTCCAGCAGATTCTCGACGGCAAGCAACCGCTTTACCCGGCCCACCGCCGCGACGCGACCTTCAAGCGGGCTCCGCGCACGCGGCCGGCGCCAGCCGAAAACCTGCGCTTGCCGCTCGATCTGCTGTAGGAGCCAAAAAACTGGCGCGGTTGCGGATCCCGCCCGAAGAGTGCATGGACTCATCGTTTGGAGCCGGATCCACCAGTACGAACCGGGCGATGAATTTCATGCGCGGCATTGCGCTGGGCAGGAAACACTCCCTCGCACATGGGCAGCAAGGAAGCCCGGCCCCAAAGAGCCGCCATTTTTCGATCGTCGAGAGCTGCCGCAAACTGGGCGTGCCGATGCGCAAGGTTCTGGCCGATGTGCTGCGCGGCATGGCCAACCGCTCCATCCAGCCGCTGGCTGATCGCACCCCGGCCGCCTACGCCGCCCGAATGGCCAAATTACCGCCCCCCGCCTGGACAAATCCGTCAACCATGACTTTCCCCGCGTGGATTCGATGCACCTTGCCTAAGTGGCGGCCGTCGTCGCGAACTTTTTGACCATCGCCAGAAGCAATTTGCGGTCGCTCTCGTTCAAATTCGCCGAGTAGCGGCGAATCTGCATCAAAAAGCGCAGCTCGTCGTCGCTGAGGTTCCGGGCGTTCATCTGGCGGGCCAGGGCGTCGCTGGAAAAAAACTGCGAGACGGGAAGATCGAGAGCGCGGGCGATCTTGGCCAGCGTATCCAGCGAGGGCACGGTGTGGCCGTTCTCCACGCGCGAAAGATAGCAGCGCAGCAGCCCGGTTTTCTTTTCGATGTCTCCCTGCGACAGGCCCTTCTGCAGCCGGTATGCGCGAATCGTGGTGCCGATCTTCATGCCCGTTCCATTCTGCCCGGCGCCACGCCGTGGAGACCGGCGTGAAAGCCATCGGGGAGATCATTGTCTAAAGAGTTAACATGCGGGCACGCCGATTGCAAGCCGCCCTTCCCGCATCGCTACGGATTGTAGCGAAAACAACGTGAAACCGGCATAAAAACAGGGGCGGCGCGCGCAAAATGCGGAGGGTTTTGTCTGAAAAATGAGGCTTTGCCAATCGCCGATGCGGGCATTTGCAGGTTGGACGCCCGAACCGGGACGCGACAGGGCGTTGAAGATTCCGGCGGGGGGATGGATCAAAATCGGGCGCGTCTTGCGTCGCGCCCGATTTCGCTTTCCGCTCGTTACTTCCGACCCGCGCTGATGCCGGTCTTTTTGGCGGCGCGGCGGGCGGCGATCTCGTGCATCTCGCGGCCCCAGTGGGAGCGGTTGATGCCGATCTGCATGGCCAGCATGATGAGGTTGCCCGTGCCCCAGTAGAGGGCCGCGCCCGAGGCGTAATGCCACAGCATGAAGCCGAAAAAGACAGGCATCATGAAGGCCATCATGCGCCGCTGCTGCGGATCCATGCCCGGCGAAGGCGTGATGTACTGCGTAAGAAACATGGTGATGATGATGAAGATGGGCAGAATGTGCGTCGGATCGGCCTGTGAGAGATCCGGCAGCCACAGCCAGTGCGCCTGGCGCAGCTCCACCGCGTTCAGAAGAACCCGGAAGTACGGCCAGAGAAGAATCAGCGGCACCAGCATCGGCAGGCAACTGCCGTACATATTCACGTTCTCGGCCTTGTAAACCGCCATGATCTCCGTGTTCATCTCGGCGCGCTTGGGATCGTTGATCTTGAGGTTCGCGTAGCGCTTCTTGACGGCGTCGATCTTCGGCTGGATGCGCATCATCTTCAACGAGGATTTGGTGGCGGCGATGCGCGTCGGCAGCAGGGTCAGGTTGATGACCGCCGTCGAAAGGATAATGGCCCAGCCCCAGTTGCCGATCCCGTGCAGCACAATGAAGCGCAGCAGCAGATACAGCGGCTTGGCGAGGAAGGCAAGCCAGCCAAAGTCGATCAGCGGATCAAGCGAGGGTCCGTCCGGCTTGCCCTCCGGCCCCACGGCATGAATCGACTTGAGCAGGTCGGTCTCCTTCGGCCCGGCGAACAGACGCAGGCGGGTCGTTCCGCTGGTATCGCCCACGGCCAGACCGAGCACATCGGCCGGCCGCATTTTGCTGTTCGGATCGTCGGGATTTCCCGGCAGATCGATGGCGTTATGCAGCGTCACCACCGTGGCGCGCTCGGGCGCATCGGGCAGGAAGGCCGCGGCAAAGTACTGATCCATGACGGCGGCATATTGATACGGCGCGTCCAGAGTGTCGCCGCCGCTGACCTTGACCGCGGCCAGCGAATTGGCCTTGCCGCCGATCGACCAGGCGAAAAACGACGGCGTTCGTCCCTGCGAGGCCATCATCCCGGTCTGATGAAACTCCTCCATGTCGCCGAGGCCAGCCGGCCACTCGACCAGCGCGCGCACCGGCGCGCCGTTGCGCTGGACCTCTGCCTCGACGGTGACAACGTAGCTGGAGCCAAAACACACGGTCTTGACGGCGTCGACGCCGCCCGCGGCGTAGTGAAAGGCGATGGAGGTGGGCGCGGAAACGGTTCCGTCGAACGAAGGCTGCGCCCCTTTAACCGTCACTTGATAGAGCGCGCTGTTCAACTGCGCCGTCAGCGCCGGTTCGTACGTAAAAAGAGCCAGCGGCAGGCCAAAGCGCGCGGCGGCCTCCGGCTGCACCAGGTCGAGGGGCTTGCCTGCCGAGTCCTTGTACTGCTTCAGAATCCAGTGCTTGACCTGCGCGCCGCGATTGGTGAGAACGATCTTATAGAACGGGTTCTCGACCGTCGTGGTCGATTCCGCCGCGGCTTCGACCTGCGGCGCGGCCACGGGCGCATTGGCCGTTGGCGCAGGCGGGGCAGGCGAGGAGGTGCCGGGCGTGACCGGGGCTGCGGCTGAAGGCGGTTCCGGCGGCGGCTGGTCCGCCTTCGGCTTCATGAAGAACTGGTAGCCAAACAAAACAGCCATGGCCATCAACACAAAGGCCATCGTCGAGCGCATGTCGCCGCCGCTGCCACCGGAGCCCTGCGGCTGGAGATTGGGATTCTGAATTTCGGGCAAGAGATACGTCCTATCCTTCAAAAAGGCAGCCTGCGCGGCCGCCGCTTCCTCTATGGTAATGGCTGGCGAGGCAATCCGTGCGCGCCGTTGTGACAATCTGCTTCCAGGCCCTCCTGGGGCTGCGTCCGGTTAGCTGCCGTTGGCGCGGAAGACCTGGGCGGCGGCACGGGATCGAGGCCGCCGGGCGTGAACGGGTGGCAGCGAAGAAGTCGCCAGGCGGCCAGCGCGCAGCCCCGCAGCGGCCCGTGCGTGGCGATGGC
>JAJYFB010000155.1 GCA_021785495.1 Acidobacteriota bacterium
AGATCGACAAATTTGTCGAAGGAAACATGATCGCCGGGGTCGGAGACCACGCCACCCGACTTGGCGTAGGGCGAGATGAGCAGCAGCGGCACGCGCGGGCCGTCGCCGCAGGGCTTTTTGTCCGGGCACGGTTCGAATTGCGGCGGCGGCACGTGGTCGTAGAAGCCGCCGGAATCGTCCCAGAGGATGATGATCGCCGAGTCCTTCCAGTAGGGGCTGCGCGCGACGGCGTCGATCACCTTGGCGACGAGCGATTCGGAGAGCTGCGAGTCGGCGTAGCCCGGATGGTCGTCGTCGCCGAGGATGGCCCGCGCTTGGGGATCGGCCGGCCGCCAGCCGAAGGGATTGGCCTCTCCGCCCTTGACGAAGACCACGCTGCGCTCCGGCAGCCGATGCTCTTCGACATCGCTGAAAAATTCCACCAGATCGTGCTCGCCGCTCCACATGGCCGGATTCTGGCGGATGTAGCCGAAGTACTGCGGCGCGTTGTGATGCGCGATGTAGGCCGGATGATCTTCGTTGGTCTTGCCGTCGCCGAAGCCCTCCTGGTACCAGGCCCAGGGAATCGCCTGACGATTGAAGCGACCCAGTGCGCCCAGGTCTTCCTCGATGTCGCCGGTGTCTTTTTTGACTTCGGCCGGGGCTTTGCCGCCCCTCATGGTCAGCATCAGCGTGGCGTAAGTCTGGTCGAGCTGATGGGTTTCCTGCTGGTCGCCGGCAAATTCGTACGGGCCGAACTCGGGGTCGGCGTCCATCACGACCGGCTCGCCGGTTCCATAGGCGGACTTGATCGCCTGGTCGGGATGGCGCGCGGCCTGGGTTTGGCCGCTCTGGCCGGCGATCAGGTCGATGTTGCCCGGCGTCGAGGGGCCGTACATCGCCTGAAAGATGTGGTCGTAGAGCGCGAAACGGTGGGCGTACATCCACAGGAAGGGGATGGTGTTGCAGTCCTCGTGGGCCATGGTGAGGATGGCCACCTCGCGCGCGGCGCCCGGACTATAGCCGGAAGA
The DNA here is from genome assembly GCA_021785495.1 of Acidobacteriota bacterium. Taxonomy (GTDB): domain Bacteria; phylum Acidobacteriota; class Terriglobia; order Terriglobales; family Acidobacteriaceae; genus Telmatobacter. The sequence goes on from JAJYFB010000155.1 coordinate 1,011, forward strand.
ATTGACGAGATGTTCCTCCTCGTAGGCGACAAAATGGTCCATGCGGCCGCCGTCGCTCTTGGCCAGCAGCGCATGGCGCGAGTGGTTTGCGTCGCGCGTGTCGGCGGCCTGGAGCGGGAAAGGCGTGATCCAGGTGCGGCCGATCGCGTCGTACTGGCGGAATCCATGGGCGCGGGCTTCGGCTGTGGCCAGATTATCCGTGCCGGGAAAGGTGCCGAAGTAGGAGTCGAAGGAACGGTTTTCCTGGTAGATCACAAAAACGTGATGAATGCGCGCGCGCAGATTGGCAAGAAGCTGCGCGCGGGCCGTTTTCGGCGCGGAGTTTTGTGCAGGCCGATGGGCGGCAGCCTTCGCCGGGATCTGGGCCTTTGCGCCGAAGCAAAGCGCAGTCAGAGCCAGCAGGGAGAACAGACGCGCCTGAACCCGCGAACCGCGAAGCTGCATTGCACAAGAGCAGACCGGAATGGCCATCGAACCTCCGTGCGGCGTGGAAGCGCCGCTGCCGCCCGCAGGAAAACATGGTGCAGGCGTCAGCTTTGTTATAACGCATCGCATGCGCAAAAAAGGTGAATTGGTTGTAACACAGAGCCATTGCAGGAAGAGGCTTTGCGTTTGCATCGAAGGATCGCCGCGCCCTCGCGGGATGCAACCTTCAGACCGGTCTGGAAGCAGTGACAGGGATCAACGACCGCAGCGTTTCATGCGTGCGGAGCTTTGTCGAAAATCGGAGCGAAGCGCGCGCCGTACCCAAGGATCGCGCCGGCGGCGACGAGCGAAACCAGCGTTGCGCCCAGGCCCATGCCGAGCGTCGAGCGGTCGCTGAGGAGGCCGATGATCTGCGGCGAGAAGGTGTCGCCGAAGGCGTGAATGCAGAAAAGGTTGATGGAGATGGCTGTGGCGCGCACCGCGCCGGGGACCGAGTTGACGATGGCGGCGTTGAGCGGGCCGGTGTTGAGGAAGATGAAAAATTCGGCCAGGACCAGCGCGGGAAGCGTGGCCCCGCGCGGTCCAAAGAAGACCAGAACGCCAAAAGGGATGGTGAGCGCGGCGCTCCACGCGGAGACCAGGTAGAGCGCGCGGTGATTGGTGCGCTGCCAGCGATGGGCGATCCAGCCGCCGGCAATGGTGCCGCCAATGCCGTCGACAATGGTGATGCCGCCGACGACAAGGCCGGCGTGGGCCACCGAAAGGCCGTTGGCGCGGTGCAGAAAGGTGGGCATCCAGGCCGAGATGCCGCCCAGGGCGAAGGTGATGGCGGCCAGTCCGAAGGTGGCCGTGAGAAAGGCGGGGTTGCGGAGGATTTTGAGGCGCTCGGCGGCGAAGTTTCCGGCGAAGCGACGGAAGGATGCGAAGGAATCGAAGCCGGGCGGCGAGGAAACCGGCGCGTTCGGGCTGCTATCCCTGGCTCCGCGTTCGGGTTCGCATCCCCAGAGGCCGTAGAGCGCGGCGATGGCGAGGCCGGGAAGGGCGCAAAGCAAAAACGGGCGGCGCCAGCCCCAGAGGCTGCCCAGCTCGCCGCCGGCCAGGTAGCCCAGCGCGGCACCAAGAGGGATGGCGAGATAGAAGATCGAGAGAATGCGGTTGCGTTCGCGCTCCGGGTAGAGGTCGGCAAGCACGGCCGGCGCGTAGATGCCGAAGGTCGCCTCGCCGACGCCCACCAGGGCGCGGCGTGCGTAAAGCGCCCAGTAGGTGTGGACGAAGGCCGAGCCGAGCGTGGCCAGGCTCCAGAGCACCGCGCCGGTGACAATCAGCGGCTTGCGGCGAAACCAGTCGCCCAGCCAGCCGCTGGCCGGAGCGGCGAACATGTAGAAGAAGAACAGCGCCGTGGTCAGTGCGCCCATCCGCTCGTCGTTGACATGAAACTCCTGCTGGATGAGCGGCTGCGCGCCGTTGAGAATGTAGCGGTCGAGGTAATTGAGCAGGTTCAGCGCAACGAGCAGCGCCACCGTGATCAGAACGGGGCCGGCGTGCGGGCGCAATGTGCGGAAACGATGGGGCAAGCGGCTCGAAATCCCGTCGAAAAACCTCGTGCCCCCAAGGAATATCACACGCGGGGCCGGCCGGTCAGCAAAAAATGCGGCCGGGGCCGAGCGTCTTCTGGATCGACGCCCGGCCCCGGCCGCGCTTGCCTTCGCCCGTTCAAGCGGCTACTGGATGATGATCACGTTCATGCTCCAGGGTTGCAGCGTGACCGTGAGCGGCAGCGACTGCGAGCTCAGCGTTGTCGTCACCGGTGCTGTCACCCAGTCGATCGCGCTGTAGCTGTGCGTGGAATCGTAGGTGCAGCCGGCGTCGGTCTGGCAGGTGGTGTCCGTGTAGTCGTACATCTCCTTGTCGTAGGTGTACTCGGTGACCGTCGAGGCGCTGCTGACGCCGGTCAGCGTCACCACGACGCTCTGTGCGGCGGTTTCGCTCAGGTTGAAGAGCACCAGCGCTGTGCCGCCCGAGTGGGTGGCCGCGTAGGCGCGCACATTGGTGGTGTCGCCGGTGACGGTGGGCGTCAGCACATGCTCGCCGTTGACGGCAACGTTGCTGAACATCTGAAAGGCCATCGCCGTGGGCGAGGGCGTGCCGACCGTGGTTTCCGCGTTGCCGCCGTAATCGCAGGTGGAGTCCTGGTTGCCGTCGGAGAAGATGTTATAGGCTCCGAAGTTCTGCCAGCCATACACCGAGCTGGTGTCGTTTCCGCTTTGGCCATTGCAGTTGCCAAAGCTGATCCACCAGGTGAGGCGCAAAACGCCGTCGTTCATCATTGCGCCCAAAACCTCGCCCGCATACAAGCCCTGTGTAATCGACCAGCTTTGCTTGCCGGGGTTGCTGTACGGGCCGCCGGTTTCGCCCACATAGATGGGAGTGTTCGGCGTGCCCCAGTTCGCCAGTTCCGATTTGATCGTGTTGATGTTGGTGGTCAGCGCCTGTGCATCTTTCTGGAGGAGCGTGGTGTCGTTTTCCTGGCCCGGCGTCTCGGGATAGTAGTGGTACTCCACAAAATCGTAGGAGCCCTTGGCATTCGCAAGGACGGTCTTGTCCCATCCGGTTGACGAGTTGTCGGCGTCCACGTCGACGCCCACGAGCGTGCTCGATGAGGCAGCCTTGATCAGGCTGTAATACCCGCTCGCGCCTGTGACGGCGGAGGCATACGTGCCGGGGTCGTGCGCGATGGCGTGCAGGTCCGTCTCCCAGCTTCCGTACTCCTCGTTGCCCACGGTCATGTGGCTGACCGTGACGCCGTCGCTGGTTGCCGCTTTGACCCACGCAACCGCTTCGTTGGGATCGCCGCCGCCTGTGCAGGTCTCATTTGTGCCGTAGTTGGCCGTCAGAGCCAGATCGTAGCCGCCCGCCTGGGGAATCGCACTGACAAAGTTGGCGAAGCTGCCGTAGCCGGCCCACGCCTGACTGTTGGCGGTGCAGGAAGTCGCAGTGCTGCAAGTGCATTGGTAGGGTGTGACCAGCGAACTGCTGCTGGTCTGGTAGCCCCAGTGATACCCGTCGGACCAGGAGCCGCCCGGCCAGCGAATCGCCTTGATGCCGGCGTTGCCGAATGCGGTATTGACCGCGCTGGCGTTGGTCAGCTCGTCGTACCACGCCGCCATGTTCAGCCCCAGAATCTGGTTGGTGACGGCGATGCCCGTGCTGGCGGGATTGACCGTGACGCCGCTCTGGAAGCTGACCGTGAGCGTTTGCGTGATCGCAGAACCAGTCGGGGGCGTGACCGTGAGCGTGTAGGTGGTGGCCGTGGTTGGGCTGACGGTGACCGGCGTATTGCTGGTGACCGTGATCGGGCCCGGCGTAATCACGCCCGTGCCGCCGGTGAAGACAGCCGTCAGGCTGGTGGAAGTGGACCCGGCCGGAATGGTGGCGGGGCTCGCCGTGAAGCTGGTGATGGCCAGATTCACGGTGTCGGTAACGTCGACCGTCCCCTTGGCCGTCGTATACGTGGAGGAACTATTGGCATCCGGCGTATACGTGGCCGTCAGCAGATCGGCGCCTGCCGAAAGAGCGCTGCCCTGCACCGTAATCTGCGTGCTGCCGCTGGAGAGCGTGCCGCTGCCCAGGCTGGTGCCGCCAAAGGTCAGCGCAATCGTACCGGTGGGGGTGGGATTGCCGCTGCCGCCACTGACGGTTACGGTCACCGTGGTGCTCTGCGTGGAGCCGATGCTCGATGGATTCGCGGTGGCCGTGACGGTCGGCGTCACCTGCACCGGCGTCGCCGTCACCGTGACGGAGCCGGTACCCGAGGCGGTGTTATAGACCGAGGAACTGGTGGAATCCGGCGTGTAGGCCGCCGTCAGCGTGTCCGTTCCGGTGGCCAGCTTGCCGGCGGCGATGACGATCTGCGCGCTGCCGCTGGAGAGTGTGCCCGAACCCAGGCTGGTGCTGCCCGAGGTCAGCGTGACCGAGCCGGTGGGAGTGGGATTGCCGCTGCTGCCGCTGACGGTGATCGTCACCGTGGTGCTCTGGGCCGCGGTGATGCTCGACGGACTGGCCGTCACCGTCACGGTCGGGGTGGGCAGCGCGGGAGTGGTCACGGTGATCGAACCCGTTCCCGAGGCGCTGTTGTACGTGGAGGAACTGCTGGAATCCGGCGTATAGCTTGCCGTCAGCGTGTCGGCTCCGGCGGTGAGTTTTCCGGACGCGACGACGATCTGTGCGCTGCCGCTGGAGAGTGTGCCCGAACCCAGGCTGGTGCCGCCAAAGGTCAACGTGACCGAGCCGGTGGGCGTGCCGCTGCTGGCGCTGACGGTGATCGTCACCGTGGCGCTCTGGGCGGTGGTGATGCTCGAAGGACTCGCCGACACCGTCACCGTGGGCGTAATCAACGTGGGGGCGGTCACGGTGATCGAACCCGTTCCCGATGCGCTGTTGTACGTGGAGGAACTGGAGGAGTCCGGCGTATAAGCCGCCGTCAGCGTGTCGGTTCCGGCGGCCAGTTTGCCGGCGGCGATGGAAATCTGCGCGCTGCCGCTGGAGAGTGTGCCCGAACCCAGGCTGGTGCTGCCGCTGCTGAGCGTGACCGAGCCGGTGGGCGTGCCGCTGCTGGCGCTGACGGTGATCGTCACCGTGGTGCTCTGGGCG
>JAJYFB010000022.1 GCA_021785495.1 Acidobacteriota bacterium
TGGCCTCAGAGCGCGACAGCGCGCGGCCGGCGCTGGCGATGGTCTCCTCGGTCGCAACGCCCTGCGAGGCGCGGAACTCTTGCAGACCGGCCGTCACCACCTCGGCCAAGTGCGACTTCTTGTTGCGGTCGGCGATCTTGATGGCCTCTTCGAGCTTCGAGTCCTTGAGCGCGCCGGCAACCTTGGGCGCGAACTCGCGCGACTGTTTGCGGGCGGCCGAGAAGTAGAAGTAGCGGTCGATCATGACGGCCAGCGACCAGACCGACTCGACGAACAGGATGATGGCCACCGTGCGGGCCAGCCATGCCATGTGGCTCCAAAGTTCAATGGGGCTGAATCCGACCGACTGACCCTCGTCCTGAAAGAGAGCCAGATTGTTGGCCATCTGCGAAGCGAAATGTGCGAGCTGAGCGTGAATCACTGAATCGTTCCTCCTCAGGAGATTCTTGTTGGTTGACCTGGACCCGCCGCGGCGAATCCCGTTGGGAATGCAGCGCACCGAGCAGCCGCATTCACGTCGAAAACTATCTCCGCCGGGAAACTGCGGAGAACCGGAAAGCGCTATTCGCCCAAGGTAAAGATCACGTTGACCGTCGTATCGACTTCAACGGGCTCGCTATTGAGCAGGTAAGGCCGGTAGCGCCACTGCCGGACGGCTTCGAGCGCCGCCTGCTGCAACATGGCCGGTCCGCTGATCACACGCAGATTCTCGATCGTGCCCTGCTTGGAGATCGTCGCCTGCAAGACCACCGTGCCCTGCACGCGCGCTGCCTTGGCGATCGGCGGATAAATGGGCCGGGTCTGCTGAAGAAGCTGCCCCTGCATGACGCCGCCCGATATGCTGATCTTCTTGGGCGGAGCCGCCTTGACCTGCGGCCCATTACCGCTGCCAAACATGCTGCCCATCACGCCGCCCGGACCGCCCATGCCTTCCATGCCGGCCACGCCAAAGCTTGACGGCGCTGGTTCTTTTTGCTGCACCATGTCGATGTTATGCGGAATCTTGGTGGGCGCCGTAAGCTGATTGTTCATCATCTCCGACTGCACATGCACGATATGCACCTCCGGCGGCGGTGGAGGCGGTGGAGGCGGTGGAGGCGGCGGAGGCAGCGTCAGCACCGTCGCCATCAATTGAGGGGGAAGCGCCTCGGGATAGATCAGCGGGATCAGGATCAAAAGTATGACGACACCAGCATTCAGTCCGCCGGTGAGCAGCATCCAGCGGCCACTCTTGGTCTTGATCCTTTTCCCGGATTCAAATGTAGAATCTTCAAACATAGCCAGCCTCGGAATCGGGTTTGGTTACCTCTATGTTAGACACCGCGGAAGGGAAAATTGTTCCCGAACGCGAAATTCGTCGCCGCAGGATCCCTTCCGCCTTCCAGACCGGGCATCCGCCTGCAAAATACCTTCAAGCTGGAGCTGTTCCCGCTCCGCACCTTCGGCGAATTCCTCTCCAGACAAGCCCCGCGCATCTTCGCTGATGACCGGCGCCGCGAAAAAGCCCTGTTTCTGCTGCCTGGATTGAATCACGCCGTGCAATCCATTCACGGTGATCTCGATCACCGCTAGCGTCTGGCCGAAGGCAAGGAAGCGGCGTTGCCCCGGCCCGCGCGGTACTGCTGCCAAGCCACGAGCATCGGCGCGGCCACGGCGATCGACGAATACGTTCCGATCAGAATGCCCACGACCAAGGCAAAAGAGAAACCATTCAGCACCTCGCCGCCGAAGACATAGAGCGAAAGCACCGTCAAAAAGGTCAGTCCAGAGGTCAGCACCGTCCGGCTCAGCGTCTGATTGATCGAGCGGTTGACCAGATCGGCCAGCGGCTCGCGGCGGCTCAGGCGCAGATTCTCGCGGATGCGGTCAAAAACGACAATGGTGTCGTTCATCGAGTAGCCCACCAGCGTCAGAATGGCGGCGATCACCGTCAGGCTGATCTCCTTGCCGGTAAGGGCGAAGGCGCCGACGGTAATCAGCGTGTCGTGAAAGCAAGCCACGACGGCGGCCACGCCGTAGATCAGCTGAAAGCGGAACCAGAGATAGACGAGCATGCCGAGCATCGACCAGACGACGGCCCGCGTGGCCTGCGATTCCAACTGATGGCCCACCGTAGCTCCGACAGTGTCGACCTTGACGCCGGCGTCGTCGAAGCTGTTGTTATAGTGGGCGCGCAGGGCGTCGATGATGCGCTGACGGCCGGCGTCGAGGGTAGTCTCGTCCGCCTGCCGGGGCAGGCTGATGAGCACCTGGTTGAGGCTGGGCTCGCCGTAGCTCTGGATGCGGGCGTCATTGATGCCCGCCGCGCCGACGGCTTTGCGGATGGTCTCGATCTCCGGCCGGTTGACGAACTGCACCTGCACTTCAGTGCCGCCGCGAAAGTCCACGCTCAGGGGCACAGGCGTGCCGATTTGCGTCCAGTTCCAGGCCATCTTGGCGATGCCTGCGACGCTGAAAATCATCGAAAAAGCCAGGAAGTACCACTTCCAGCCCAGCCAGTTCACCTTCGGGTTATGAAAGAATTCCACTGCTTCTCTTCCCTCCTGAAAGCGATCCACGATCGGCGAACCGCTTTCAGCTCTTAGTCCCTAGTCCCTAGTCCCTAGTCCCTAGTCCCTAAATCGAAACCATCTCGCCCGGCTTCAGCTTGTTCAGGTGCGCCTCGAAGATCACGCGCGAGACATAGACCGCGGTGAAGAGGTTGGCCAGCAAACCGAAGGTCAGGGTGGTGGCGAATCCGCGCACGGGGCCGGTTCCAAACAGGAACAGGAAGGCCGCCGAAACGATGGTCGTCACGTGCGTATCGACGATCGTGATCCAGGCATGGGCGAAGCCCTGATCGACGGCCGCCGATGCCGCCTTGCCGGCGCGAATCTCCTCGCGGATGCGCTCAAAGATCAGCACATTCGAGTCCACGCCCATACCGATGGTCAAAATGACGCCGGCGATGCCCGGCAGCGTAAGCGTCGCGCCCGTGAAGCCGAGGAATCCGAGCAGGATGACCAGGTTCAGAAAGAGCGCGAGGTCGGCGTTGATGCCCGAGCTTTTGTAGTAGACGAGCATGAAGGCCCAGACCAGCAGCACGCCGGCGACAGCCGCCGTGACGCCCTCGCGGATCGAGTCGGCGCCGAGCGAAGCGCCCACCGTGCGCTGCTCCAGATAGATGAGCGAGGCCGGCAGAGCGCCGGTGCGCAGCATCTTCGAGAGCATGGTCACCTCGTCCATGCTGAACGCGCCCTCAATCTGGCCGCTGTCGCGGATGCCGCTCTTGATAACGGCCACTTCGCGGACCCGGCCGCCCATGACGACGGCCATGGACTTGCCGACGTTGGCGCTGGTGTAGTCGTAGAAGCGGTTGCCGGCCTCGTCGGTCAACGTGAAGTTGACCACGCGCTGGCCGGTGTTCGAGTTGGTGCCCGGCTCGGCGGAGCGGAAGTCCATGCCGCTGACCACCGGGGCGCGCTCAAGAATGAAGACCTCGTCGGAGTCCGACCCGGCGACCATGGCGCCGGAACCGTGCAGCATCTCCTCGTCGGGCGGCAGGACGCCGTTCACGCTGGCCAGAGCCGCCTGTTCATTGGGGTAGCCTTCGCCGCCGCCCACCACGGGGTGAATTTCCAACCGCGCCGTGGACTGGATGATGGCCTTCACCTTGTCGAGATCGCTGATACCCGGCAGCTCAACCAGAATCTGGTTGGCGCCGAGACTGTAGGGCGCGATCATCGGCTCGCTGACGCCCAAGGCGTCCACGCGGTCGCGGATGGTCTCGATGGCCTGCGAAACCGTCTTCTGCTCCAGATCCTTCTCGAAGAGCGGCTTCATGGTCAGCGTCCAGGTGCTGTCGGTCGCGCCGGAGTTGACGTCGAACTCATTCGAGAATTTCTGGTCGAGAAGCGCGCGCACGTCGCTGGCCTTGGCGGCCGGAGCGCCGTCGATCTCGATCAGCTCGGGGCGCTTCGGATCGGGCTTGACGACCTGCGAGACGGTGAATCCAGCCGTCTTGAGCGCATCGCGCACCCGGGCCGCCGAGCTGTCGGTTTCGTCGCTGACCGCCTCCTGAACCTGCACCTGCAGGATCAGGTGGACGCCGCCCTGCAGGTCGAGGCCCAGATGGATATGCTTCTGCAGGGACGCCAGCAGATCCTTGCCCGTAAATCCTTGCGGAATCCGAAAGATGCCGTAAAGAAAAACCAGGAGTACGGCGACGATCAGGAGAATTTGGTTCTTGAGATTTTTCTTCATGGGTTCGTTTCTCTCGCTACTTCGCCGCAGGCTCGTCCTGCGTGACCGCGGCAATGGCGTTCTTGGCCACTTCCAGCTTCAAATTGTCGGGCGCCACGCGAAGGATAATCGAATCGTCCTTGATGGAAAGGATGACGCCGCGAAGGCCGCCCGCCGTCGTGATTCTGTCGCCGGACTTGATGCTGGCCAGCATCTGCTGCCACTGCTTTTGCCGCTTTTGCTGCGGGCGGATCATGAGCAGATACATCAAGGGAAGAAATAACAGGATGGGCAGCAGGATGCCCAGGCCGCCGGGCTGCCCCGCAGCCGCGCCCCCCGCTCCCCACGCAAAAGTCGCCACAAAATTCATGCTTTGCCGCCGTCCTTTACTGGCTCCGCAGCCGGTTGCAACCGGCCCGGGGCGCGGGCGCAGACGGCCCATCCGGCCGCCACGCCAAAGATGCGTATCGAAACTTGTCTGCGGGAAAGGTTCGAGCGCCCCGGGCCTTTACCTGCCCAAAGCTCTCGAAGCCCCAAAGCTCTCAAAGGATGACCGGGCGGCGGCGTGCAGGCTCTTCCGTCCGCCTGCTTGCACCCGCCGCAAATCCTTGCTGCCGCCTGCTTCCTGTTCGACACCGCTCCTCTTCCGGCGTCCATGCCGAGCTCAGGCGAGTTTCGCCCGTTTGTCCCGCCGCGGCAACCAGAAGTGAACCTGCATTCGATAAGAAATGCGCGGACGCTCCGGTGTCAAGATGAAACGGACGGACCGTTCAGGGCAAACGCATTTGGCCTTCGCATTGCCGGCAGGAACAGCTTGGAAAGGGTACGGTTTCAGCCGTGCCCTTTCCAAACAAAATCATCCCGCAGGTTGAAATGCGTTTGCCCTGCCTCCTTCCGGGGAGCCACTTGCAGAATGCAATCGATGATCGCAGGATGGGAAAGGGCACAACTTGAGTCGCACCGTAAAACACTTGGAGTGAACAGGGTTCAGCCCCGTAGGGATTTCTCTTCCCTGGAGATACTTCGAGCCACTTGCAAAATTCGATAGACGTGCGCAGGAATTGAAAGGGCACGACTTGAGTCGTGCCGTAAGTCGCCTGGAATGAATGAGGGTTTTAGCCCCTGCGGGAGATTTTTCTTCTCGCAGAATACACCGGAACTGAATTTTGCAAGTGGCTCTGCATTTTGCAATTTGCAATTTGGCTCAGGGGCCGCTTGGGGGCCCACGCTGGCCCGCGACACCTGCAAGCGGCACGCCTGCCATGGCGCTACGATTTTGCGCAGGAAAAGGTTTCTTCCGCACAAAGGTCAAATTGGAGTGAATTGGTCCGATAAAATAGAAAAAGAAGTGGGCACGCCGCCACTTGTTGAAGGATGAACGACGAATGGCATCCGCCCTGACCGCGCCCGTCTCCGGTGAAGAAAACCCTGCCTCTGGAGCAAGCGAAGAAGAAATCGCTGACGCGCATACGATTCGCCGCGCGGAATTTTCCGCCGCCTCTTCATCGGTCCAGTCTGGGCACGCGGCCGGCGCGATCCGTCTGGGCCGGGCTGCAACCCGTGAACATGGGCTCAGTTGGCCGACGCTGCTGGCCATCGCGCTCTTTCACCTGGGCGCGCTGGCCGCATTGTTCTGTTTTTCCTGGCAGCGACTGCTGGTAGCCGCCGTCATTTACGTGCTGGCCATCAACGTGGGCATCGGCATGTGCTACCACCGGCTGCTGACCCATCGCGGCTACCAGACGCCAAAGTGGATTGAGTATTGCATGACGGCCTGCGGCACACTCGCCCTTGAAGGCGGCCCGATCTTCTGGGTCGCGACGCATCGCGTGCACCACCAGCTCAGCGACCAGCCGGGCGATCCGCACACGCCGCGCGATGGCGGCTGGTGGGCGCACACCGGCTGGATTCTCTTCGGCGAGTCGCTGCACGCGCAGACCAAGGCGCTGGCTCGTTACGCTCCCGATCTGCACCGCGACCGCGTCCACGTCTGGCTGAGCCAATATCACTGGCTCTCCGTGCTGTTCAGCGGCCTGGCGCTTTGGGCCGGAGGCTGGTGGGCTGGCGGCTGGAAGAACGCCGTCGGCATGGTCCTCTGGGGCGTCTTTCTGCGCGTCACCGTTGGCCTGCACGCCACCTGGCTGGTCAACTCGGCCACGCATCTGTGGGGATCGCGCCGGTTTGCAACCCGCGACAACTCCCGCAATAGCTGGTGGGTGGCGCTTTTGACCGGCGGCGAGGGCTGGCACAACAATCACCACGCGCATCCAGTCTCGGCGCGCCACGGCCTGGCCTGGTACGAGGCCGATCCCAACTTCTGGGGCATCTGGCTGCTGGCGAAGGTGGGCTTGGCGCGCAAAATTCAGGTGGCGAAGTTCGACCCCGTCCAAGCCCCGGCTTCGAGGTAAGGCCTGCACTGCCAGCCGTGCTAGAGCGCGCCCTTCATGCGCAGAAGACCGGCCGTCTCTGTCTGCCGGCTGGCCACGGCCAGGCTCAGGGCCGTCGCGCCGTCGTTACTCTTGTCGTTGACGGCCGCTTTGTGCGCGAGCAAAGCGCTGACGATCTCCGTCCAGCCTCCGCTGGCGGCCGACATCAGCGGCGTCCAGCCCTGCGCGTCGCGCGCTTCCACGTCCGCGTCCTTGGCGAGCAGAACGTTCACCAGGTCCAGATCGTGCGCGCCGACAGCGTAAAGCAGCGGCGTCATGCCGCGGCCATCCTTTGCGTTGACGGGCGCGTTCCTGGCCAGCAGAAGATTCACGGCGTCCAGGTCGCCATTGCGCGCCGCATAGTCAAGGGCGGTGCATCCAGATGCGTCGGCCAGCGCCGGATTCGCGCCCTTGTCGAGCAACAACTTTACCAACTCCTCGCGGCGCAGGTTCACGGCGGCCATCAGTGGCGTATCGCCCTGCGGGTTCTGCGCGTCGGGCCGAGCGCCCTGCGCAAGCAGTTGCGTCACGGCGCCCGTGTCGGCGTTCTCCACAGCGCTGAAGAGTCGCTCGCTCAGGACAGGCGCGCTGGCTAGCCCTGGAGCGACCTGAGCCGTTTGCCCCGCGGCACGGGCGCTCGCCGCAATCCCGCAGCCACAAAAAACCAGCGCCGGCAGAAAATTCTTCATGCTCCCTCCCGATAAGGAAAGGTTCTCTTTCCTTATCGAGCGGCGAGTCGAAAACATGATCCGCACAAGGGACCTGGCCATCGCGCCGGCGCATTTTTCCCGACAAAAATGGTGCAAACGATTTCTTCTTGATCCTCTTCGCGATAGAAAGCTTCGGCAGGCGGCGACTCAACCCTGCGGCGGCGGAATATGCGCCACATAGAAACCAAAGAGAACCAGAAGAATCACGACGGCGGCGACCACCAGCCGCAGCCGGGTTTGAAACTCGCTGCGGGTCGAGCCGACGCGCGGAATCATCGGCGCGGCGAAGAGCAATCCGCAGAGAAAGCCGCCAATGTGCGCCGAGTTGTCGATTGCAACGCCCGTGAAACCGCTGCCGAAGTTCAGCGAAAGGCCAATCAGCAGATTGACGACGGCAAAATAAATCACGGATTTGCGCAGCCGTTTCAACTCAAGCTGCGGCACGGGCAATCGGCGCGACTTGAGCAGCACGATCAAAGCGCCGGCAATGCCGAAGACCGCCCCCGAAGCCCCGGCGCCGGCTGAGAAAAACGGCGCTCCCGTGGCATCGCGCAGCGGAACCATCCAGTTGCGGGCCGTGGAGAGCAGATTGCCGGCCGCGCCGGTGAGGATGTAGGCCGCAACCAATCCCCAGGAGCCCATCAACGGCTCGGCCAGAAGGCCCAGGTTCCACAGGCACCACATGTTCGTGGCCAGGTGCAGAATGCCGACGTGGACGAACATCGCGGTCACAATGCGCCACCACTGCCCGTAGAGCAGGATATTATTCGGACGGTCCGCACCCCAGTGCATCAATTGGCCGAGCGTCGGCATCCAGAAGCTCGCCCCGTGCAACACCATCAGCAAAAAAACCGAGCAGTTGACGCCTACCAGCAGATAGGTGGCCGGAGCATGGAACCAGCGGCGTCGCTGCCGGGGCTTCGGCGGGACCGTTGCGGGGCCGGGCGGAAGTATCTCCGGCTGCGGGCTGCTGCTCATCTCTCAACTTTAATGCATCGGCTGTCCTGCTGCGCGTCCTGCGCGCGGGAACAATCCGCAGGAGCCGAAGCGGCGGGAATCCGGCGCAAAGGCACAACGCAGTCCGTTCCCACGATGTAGTCTGGAATTTGGCCTCTGCGCCGGGAGATTTCCCCCGTGCGCGCCGGGCCGATGCCATTTTTCTTGCAGGAGAGGCGCCGTGAGCACTGAAGTCAAAACGGATGGAAGTGGCGCGAAGGCGATTCGCCGCGCGTTATTGAGTGTTACGGATAAAACAGGGCTGGTCGAGTTCGCCAGGGAACTGGCCAGTCTCGGCGTTGAGTTGGTCTCGACCGGCGGCACCGCCAAGGCACTGCGTGCGGCTGGGCTTTTGGTGAAGGAGATCGACGAACTCACAGGCTTTCCCGAAATGCTCGACGGGCGCGTCAAGACGCTGCATCCGCGCGTGCATGGCGGCCTGCTCTACATTCGCGGCAACGCCACGCACGAAGCGGCCGTCGCCGCGCACGGCATCGCGCCCATCGACATGGTCGTCGTCAACCTCTACGCCTTCGAGAAAACCGCCGCGCAGCCGGGCGTCGCCTTCGGCCATCTGATCGAGAATATCGACATCGGCGGGCCGTCGATGGTGCGTTCGGCGGCAAAGAATTTTGAAGATGTCGCCATCGTCACCCGCGTCGCCGATTACGCGGCGCTGGCCGAAGAGCTGAAGGCCCACTCCGGGGCGCTGACGCGGGCCACCCGCTGGCGGCTGGCCCGGCAGGCCTTCGCGCTGACGGCCAGCTACGACGCGGCCATCGCCAACGCGCTCGACCGGATCGCCGAGGCTCCCGCGCCCGCCTCGCCAGCGTCCTTCGACGACGCGGCATTGCCAGCGACGCTGCGCGTCATTCTGCCGCAGGCGCAGGCGCTGCGCTACGGCGAGAATCCGCATCAACGGGCGGCGCTCTACAGCAATGGATCCGGACTCGGCATTGCCGGCGCAAAGCAGCTTCAAGGCAAGGAGTTGAGCTTCAACAATCTGGTCGATCTCGACGCCTGCTGGGACTTGGCGCAGGAATTTGACGAGCCGGCCTGCATCATCGTCAAGCACACCAATCCCTGCGGCGCCGCCACCGGCGCGACGATTCTCGAAGCCTACCAAAAGGCTCTGGCCTGCGATCCGGTCTCGGCCTTCGGCGGCGTGATCGGCATCAATCGCGCGGTGGACGGTGCGGCGGCCGAGGAGATCGTCAAGCTCTTCGTCGAGGCCATCGCCGCGCCCGCCTTTAACGCCGAGGCCCGCGAGCGCCTCGCCGTCAAGAAAAATCTCCGCCTCGTCGAGGTCAAGGCCGCGCCGGCGCATCCCGTGGTCAAGCACGTCTCCGGTGGGCTGCTCCTGCAGGACGCCGACACCGGCCGCGCGATGGAAGGCGAGCTGAAGACGGTCACCAAACGCCAGCCCACGGGCGAGGAGCTGCGCAGCCTGCTCTTTGCCTGGCGGGTGTGCAAGCACGTCAAATCGAACGCCATTGTTTACGCGCGCGACGGGCAGACGCTCGGCCTGGGCGCGGGCCAGATGAGCCGGGTGGATGCGGCGAAGTTTGGCGCGATGAAGGCCGTCCTGCCGCTGGCCGGCTGCGTGGCCGCCTCCGACGCATTTTTCCCGTTTCCCGACGGACTGGAGGCTGTGGCTGCCACCGGCGCGACGGCCGTCATCCAGCCCGGCGGCTCGGTGCGCGACGAAGAGGTGATCGCCGCAGCCGACAAACTCGGCCTGGCGATGGTCTTCACCGGAATACGCCACTTCCGCCACTGAGCGCGGGTGGGCGCGGCGCGCGGTGTTCGAATCCGGAGCAGGGTAGCCTTCCGGACTGCTTCTTTCCGTCGGCGGGCCGTACCCTGGCCGTCGGCTGGCCGTACCCTGGCGGAAAATCGCCGATTTCGCCGATGGTTTGCACCCAAGGGCGCGTACAATCGTCTGTAATAGCGGGCAGAGCGGTTGGCTGTCCGCGCCGCGTTTCGGCTCCTCGCAGGCGCGCTCTTCGGGTTCGTTGCGAACCGCAGGCGCGTTGCACCCGTTTCGGGAAACGTGGAGAACTCCCCGCATGACGACAAAGATGACCGCACTTTCGACCCTGGGGCGCACGCTTGCTCCCGCGCTTTTGCTTATGACCGCTGCGGCCGCCGCATCCGCGCAAAGCGTTCCGGCGCACGGCGCCAAGGCGAGCTCGGCCGCGGCGACGAAACCGGAGCAGGCCGCTTCGCCCCGGAGCGCGCCAGATCGCGCCGCGGCGTACTACCACCTCGCGCTCGCCGCCGTCTACGAGGACGACGCCCTCGCCAGCGGCCGTTCCGACGAGGTCAACCAGGCGATCGACGAGTACAAGCTGGCGCTCAAAGCCGATCCCGGCTCAGCGCAACTGGCCGACGATCTGGCCGGTCTCGAGTTTCGCGTGGGCCGTGTGCAGGATGCCCAAGCCCAGGCGCGAGCCACGCTGAAGAATTTTCCCGGCGACATTGATGCGCACCGGCTGCTGGGGCGCATGTATCTGCGCCAGTTGGGTGAAAATGAAAACGCAACCGCCGGCGCATCCGCACCCGGCAATACCCTCGACGAGGCGATCGCCGAATTTCAGACAATCGTCGCTCTCCAGCCGAAGAGTGTGGACGACCACATGGTCCTGGGCCAGCTTTACACCGTCAAGCACCAGCCCGAAAAGGCCGCGGCGGAGTTCAAGGCCGCGCAGGCGATCGAGCCGGATGCGGAAAACGTGGTTTTGAGTCTGGCCCGGCTTTACGCCGAGAGCGGCAACCTGGCGCAGGCCGCCAAGACCATCGAGACTGTCTCCGCAGGCGCGCGCACGCCCAGGATGGAGTTCACGCTGGGCGCGCTCTACGACCAGATGAAGCAGCCCAAGGACGCGATTGCGGCCTATCAGCAGGCCGAAGAGATGGCGCCCGGCGATATGCAAATCATCGGCGCACTGGCGCAGGCTCTGCTGGACGGCAATCAGCTCGATGCGGCGCTCAAACAATATAAATTGCTCGCCGCGGCCAATCCGGGCGACGCCGATCCGCTGATTCACCTCGCCGAGATCGAGCGCCGGCAGGCCAAGTACGCCGAGGCGCTGGCCACCATCCGCAAGGCCCGCCAGATCGATCCCACCTCGCTTGAAGCCGGATTCAACGAAGGTCTGCTCGACGATATTCTGGACCATCTGGACGACGCCATCGCCGTCTACCAGCAGATGCTCGACGCAACCTCGCACGCCAACGGAGCCTACACGGATGCGGAAAAGAACAATCGCAGCATCTTTCTGGAGCGGCTGGGCGCGGTCCTGGTGGAAGAGAACAAAACCGGTCAGGCCGTGGCCGTTTACCAAAAATTGATCAACCTGGGCGGCAGCAACGCCGTGCGCGGCTACCAGCAGGAAGTGGACGCCTATCGCAGCGCGCTCGAATTCGACCGCTCTTACGCAACGGCGCAGCAGGCCGTGGCGGCCGATCCCAAAGATCTCGACCTGAAGCTGTTGCTGGCCGGCGAGATGGCCGATCACGGCCAGCCCGATCCGGCGCTGGCGTTGGCGCATGGCCTGCTCGACGGCGCTTCGGCCGATCAGCAGCGCGGCATCTGGCTCGCCATCGGGCAGATGAACGTGCGCCTGCGCCGCTGGAAAGACGCCGAGACGGCCTTCGACAAGGCTGAACCTCTAGCCACCAAAAAAGACGACCGCGCCTATCTGCTCTTTTTGCGCGGCGAACTGGCCTCACAGCAGAAGCATGAAGGTCAGGCTGAACAGTTTTTCAATCAGGTTCTGGCCATCGATCCGGACAATGCGATGACGCTCAATTACCTGGGCTACCAGTGGGCCGACAAGGGAGAAAAACTTCCCGAAGCGCTGCAAATGGTCCGCAAGGCCGTCGCCGGCGATCCGATGAACCCCGCCTTTCTCGATTCACTCGGCTGGGTCTACTTCAAAATGGGCGATTACGATCTGGCCGAGGACAATTTGAGCCAGGCCGTCGATCGCGACCGCACCGATCCCACCCTGCACATGCACCTCGGCGAACTCTACGAAAAAACCGGACGCATCCGCCTGGCCGCGGCCCAGTGGGAACTGTCGCTGGCCGAATTCGCCAAGTCCCTGCCGGCCGACATCGAACCCGGCGACATTGCCAAGGTGCAAAAGAAGCTGGAAGGCGTGCGTGTCAAGCTCGCCAAGGAGGACAGTGCCCTGGGTATGCCCAAGCCGCAGTAATTTCTACAGGGCCCTCTTTCGAGAAACGTGCATCAGAGCCAATGATGGCTCTGACCGCTGGACCCACCGCGGCGTTGATCGGTCCCCGTGGCAATCTCCTCCAGTCGATGCGGCCATCAGGAAGCAGCGGCCTTGCGCAATTTCGCTTTGCACACGGTCACTCTGGTCTTGCTCGAATCCTGCTCCGAAAGACACGCAACAAGGCCCTGCGCATGGAAAAAATTTGCCCTTCGACGGAAATGACTTTCCATGAAATGGCTTGTCGGCCCTGCAAGTCTTTGAAAAATAATGGCCGAGTTTGGTATGGAATTTGCTGAACCAGATACACTCCACGTCCTCAAAGAGTTTCGTGGCGAGTCCGTGGCAAACGGAAATCGATAACGGCCGAAGCGGCTTTCGGGTGTGGCAGAGGATTTTCAAGAGTGGAGTTGGCCATTGCATTGCCCAGGGCTCAATGCGCTCTACGGGTTTTGTGGATTCAGTCTCGGGAAGCGATTGGCCGGGAAGTGAGGCGACGGTGCTGAAAACAATCTTTCGTTCTGTGGTGATCTGTACCGGTCTCGGGTTGTGTCTGGCCGCATCGGCCATTCCCGCCCAGGCGGACCCGGTCTACTCCGTCAGCATGACCTTCCAGTCGGGCGCGACCTTCCAGGGCGACATCACCCTGAGCAGCGGTTACAACTACATTGAAAGCGTAACCGGCACGCTCTACGGCTATTCACTTTCCTCTTTGAACGGCTACGTGGGCGGTAACGCCTCTGACCCCATCACCTGGATCTGGAATGAAGCCGAAGGGGAACCAAACAGCTATAACTATGTCACTTCCGGCGGACAAGTTTATGGCACCTTCCTCATGGACGGGAGTTTCACACCCCCCAATAGCAATCAGGATAGCAACTGGATCGATTTCAGCTACAGCTATGCGGGTTCGCCCAGCTTGACTTTCGCTCCGTCTGCCACGCTCAACGATCCGCTTTATCCGGGTACGTATGTTGCCGACGGTGTCGATGGAGGAACGAATACGCCCGATCCCATGGTTTCGGGATCGCTGACGTTCCTGTCGAATCCGTCGGCTGCCCCTGAGCCTTCCCCGCTTTCCATGCTGTTGCTGGCGGCCTTCGTGCTGGGTGCGGCGGCCTTGGGCCACCGCTGGGCGTTTCAACGCAATGCGATCCGGTCGTAATGGATCGCACCCTCTGCGATATGCGCCCGATCGGCAGAGGAGGCAACACGAAAAATCTGAAGTGAAATGCGTCTCCTCCCGGCCAATCGTTCACGGCAGGAAGGAGGCGCTTCGGCATGATGGCGCGACGTACACACCCGTTTGGATGGCGCGTGTCGACGCATTTCATCACCGCTCCAACTGCACCGCGAATCCGCCCACGATTGTGCGCGACGGCATATTCACTCCGGCGATCTCCTGGTAGCCGGTATTGCTCAAATTCATCAGCCGCACATACGGCCGCAGCCGGCCCGCGCTGCGCGCAAGAGTCGCGTTCCAAACCGGATAGACCGTCTGCTGGTAGCGCTGCGCGATCTGCACCGCGTTCGTCAGCTCCACCTCTCGGCCAAGCGCGGAACTCCACGAGGCCTGCACATTCTCAACCGGGTAATTGAAGATATACTCCGATTGCAGTCCATGCAGCGCGCTCTGCGCTCCATGCAACCCCGTCCACTCAACATGCACGGTTTGCGACCGCGCCGGAATCCACGTCAATTGCGATTCGACGCCGGAAAACTGCAATCCGCTGAGGTTGGTCGCGCACCAGACATTCGCCGGGCAAAACGCAGGAAGATACGGATTCAGAACCGTCGCGCTCTTCACGTAGTCGATCGCGTCGTGCTGCCGCGAGTAAAAACCTGTGGCCGAAAACATGAATTTGACGGACGGCGTCCAATCCACGCCCGCATCACTCGACCATGCCGACTCCGGCTTCAAATCGGCGTTGCCGAGCGTCGAGGGATCGGCGTAATACAGATCCGTGTAGGTTGGGATGCGAAATCCATAGCCGCCGCTCGCTCGCAGTTTGATGCTTTGCGTCACACGCAAGCTGCCCGCCAGCTCCGGCGAAAAGACCGCCTGCCCTCCGCCCGAAAAAATCTCCTCGCGCGCCCCCGCCGCAACGCTCCAGCGCCGCTGCGTCGGATGCAGATCAAAATCCACGTAGCCCGCGCCGCGATTGCGCGCATGAACGCCGAGCGCGAACGAACGAACGCCACCGGAAAAGTTATAGCTGTCGATGCTGTCTCCATCGGCCTCCAGGCCCATCAGCAACGCGCCGTCCCTGTGCGCCGCAACCGTCTCGCGCAAGGACGCCTGCCAGGAACCGTCCACATGATTGTTCTCGTAAATTGCCGGATCGCTGCGGAAGAGCACGAAATCGTCCGTGTGCCGGCGATAGCCGAAGGCCGCAACCGTGTGGCTGCCCAGCTCCTGCCGCAGTGCGGCAAACCACCCCTTCGTCCGTTCCCACGAAGGATAATTTCCGTAAAATTGGTTGGCGCCAAAGACCCGGTCGCTGGCCGCCATCAGAAGATCGGTAACGCCCAGCCGCGAGCCATGCCAAATCTCCGTCGATGCGTCCTCGTTGCGGTAGTCGCGATCGGCCATGAACCCTGTCGAAAAGTTGCGCTCCGCCGCTACGCGCCCGCTCCACCGTCCGCGCACCGCGCCGGCCACCAGTGTTTCCTCGTTCGATTGGAAACTTCCATCGCCCGCGCGCGCGAACAGCGAATCGTGATCGGGCGCAGCGGTCAGGAAATCGACCACTCCGCTCAGCGCATCCTCACCGTGAAGCGTCGATCCAGCTCCCGCCAGCGCCTGAATCGAATCGATGGCTTCCATCGGCACCGGCAGGTCAAGATCGTGGTGCGCAGTCTGCGCATCGTCGATGCGAAAACCATCCAGCAGCACCAGCGTCTGCTCGAAACTGCCGCCGCGCATCACGATGTCGGCCTGGCCGCCGCCGGCGCCGCGCTCTTCGAGAAAAATCGACGAATCCTGACGCAGAAAATCCTGCGGCGACTCGGCCGCCAGCGCCTGCTTGCGCACGGGGATCACCTCGACCGAGCGTTGGGACTCGGCCAGCGGCGTCGGCGCCGCCGAACCGAGCACGACCATCGTCTGCGCCGTGCCTTTCACGCGCGTTTGCGGCGGCGTCGCTGCATCCTGCGCAAAAACCGCACAGGCCAGCGGCGTCATCAACAAAATTCGCATCTTCGGAAAAAGAAAATATCGTGACATGCTTCCGATCCTCGCAACCGGAAGGCCTGTATGCAACGACGATTTGGTACGATCTTAAATAGTTGCGTATCGAACAAACGGGACACGACAACGTTTGCGCCCTGGCCGCCATGGTTGTGCGCCGTCACGCACGTCCCAGGTTCCGCCATTCACGCCACGGGAGGCTCATTCTACGCGCCATGCGCATCGACGCCTTTCTTCACCAAAGCCCCATGTTCGCCGTCCATCGCACGGCGCGCCGCTTCGACTCGCTCGCCTCACGCATCCTTGCCGCCGACGAGATCGGCTTCCTCGAAGCTCTTGTTCTGGCCGCGCTCTTCTTCGAGGCGCCTCGGCCGGTCAAACCCTCGCAACTGGCCGAGACCTTCGCCTCGACTCGCGGCAGTCTCAGCCACTGCATCTCCTCGCTCGAAGCCAAAGCCCTGTTGCAGCGCAGGATTGATCCGAGAGACGCGCGTGCGTACCTGCTCACGCTCAGGCCGCTGGGCAAACGCTGCGCCCTCCGCGCCATCGCTGCACTGGATCGTCTGCAAAAAGAATTTGAGGATGAACTCGGCAAGCCGGCCCTTGCTGCTGCCCTCATCGCCCTCGGCCGGCTGGAAACCCGGGCCGCAACGCACCTGCACCGGGTTCCCCGGAACCGATAAATTCTGGCAGCCCTCGCTTGCACGGATCAAACGGCCCGAATTCGGCCGGTGCTTCCCCATTTCTTGTCCTCGCAAGCGACTATTGCGCAATCGCTTGGCGCCTCTGCCTGCCACGAAGCCGCTCGTTTGATTCATGTTGTTTGGAATCATGGCAGGATGCGATCCGGCCCCACAGACGGCGGAAAGCCCTTCCTCCATTTTTTCATATTTCATGAGAGTCAGGCGCCATCCCTGCTCACCCCGATGATTCGCAGCAGGATCAGCAATCGTTTTACTGCAAAAGAAAAGTGGCATTTTGATTTTTGTATTTGCTTTTTTCTCAATCTATGCTATCGTGTATTTATTCCGGTTGTGGAGAGCTTCTCCAAGCCGGAAGTAGTTTGCGTCACTGGCCTCCCGGCACGAACAGCACGAACGTTCGTGCCGTCTTTTTTTTGAGAACAAGGCTCCACGGCTCTCAGCCGGCCACAAGCGGGCCATGATCTCCTGGCGAGCGATGGAATCCATTCGTTTCATCGGCGGCCTGATTCGATCTTTCTTCGTCTCAAATCGCTTCCAACGGAAATTCCACGGCAATCCGTGTGCCCACCCCAGGCTCGCTCTCGGCGTGGATCGCGCCGCCATAAAAAATTACCAGCGACCTGGCGATGGCCAGCCCCAGCCCGAAGCCCCCGGTCGAGCGCGCGCGCGAAGAATCGGCGCGGTAAAACCGCTCGAAGATTCGCTCCAGATGAACTGGCTCGATGCCGCAGCCATGATCGGACACGATCACTTTCGCCCTGCCGGCATCGGCGTGGCAGGCAACCTCGACCACCGATCCCTGCGGGCTGTATTGAATTGCATTTTCCAGAAGATTCAGCCAGATCAGTTCGAGATCGGCCGCATCGGCGCGCAACAGCGCCACGCCGCTGGCACTGTACACAATGCGAATCTCCTTGTCCGCGGCGTACGGCGTCAATTGTGCGATCGCCGCCTCGCAGGACGCCGCCAGATCGACAACGTCGAAGGGGCGATCCCGGCCGCCGGCAATGCGCTGCTCGGCGCGGGCCGTCTGCAGCATCCGGTTCAGGAGCCGCTCCAGCCGCTCGCAGTCGCGGTTCATGGCAGCCAGACCGCGCGCATACTCCTCCAACTGCGCCGGCTTGTTCAGCAACCGCTGCAAAGTCGATTTCAAGATGGCCAGCGAAGTCTTCAACTCATGGGCGGCATCGCCCATGAACTCGCGCTGCCGCGCAAACGCCGCTTCCAGCCCGGCCAGCACCGTTGTCAGCGCCCGAATCAGCGGCTCCAGCTCGCGGGTCGACGCGGCGGCCTCGGAGGGCTCAAAGCGCCAGCAATCCACGGAGACGGCCCCGGCCGCCGTGGCCAGGCCGTTGAGCGGCGTCAGCGCACGGCGAATCGCCCATATCGCCAGGAGCAGCGCCGGAATCAGCACCAGCAGGCTCGCCGCCCCAATTGCCAAGCCCAGACGCGCAATCTGGTGCTCAATGCCTCCGGTCGACGCCGCGTAGACGACCGTCAATTTCGGCAACGGCTGCGGTACGCCTTCTTCGGTATCCTGCACCGCCAGATTGCGCAGCACGATGGCCCGAAAATGCTCTCCGTGCAGCGTAAATTTCCAGAAGCGCGCTCCCGGCGGGATTGCATCGAAGACGTGCGGATCGACTCCTGGCGAATGCCGTTCGAAGTCCCCGTGGTCGCTGGTGACCAGAAATAACTCGCGATGTCCATGCTGCGATGCGGGCGGCAGCTTGGCGGCGTTGAAAAGCAGCCCCGGCCTGCCGCCGTCCGGGTAGTAAACGATCGCGGCGATGCTCTCCGCGCGCCCCTCCAGGTACACATCGAAAGACCGCTGAATCGAATGGCGCGAAAGCGAGGTGCACACAAGAACCAGCCCCGTCGCAAGCAGAACCTGCGCCCCGGCGACGGCCTGAATCAACCGTTTTTTAAGCGAGAATTTCTTCACGGTCTTCCTGCTGCGGATCGATCGGCTCCCGCCGTACCCCGGCCCCTGGTTTT
The DNA here is from genome assembly GCA_021785495.1 of Acidobacteriota bacterium. Taxonomy (GTDB): domain Bacteria; phylum Acidobacteriota; class Terriglobia; order Terriglobales; family Acidobacteriaceae; genus Telmatobacter. Next base: position 18,487 of record JAJYFB010000022.1, read on the forward strand.
CGCGACCGCGCTCCCGCTTGCGCAGCGCAACGCGTAGCCCAATCCTCGAACCGTGTGAATCAGCCGTTCGCCCGCCACGCCTTCCAGCTTGCGCCGCAGACCGGAGATATACACCTCGATCACGTTGCCGAACCGCTCCCAGTTGAAATCGTAAAGGTGCTCCAGCAGCTCTTCCTTCGAGACCAAAGCGCCCCGGCGCAACGCAAGATACTCCAGAACGCGATACTCCATCGCGGTCAGCGCGATGGGCCGGCCCCCGACGCGCGCCACGCGCTCGACGGTATCGACTTCGAGCGCCCCAACCTGAATCGCCGGCGAGTGCTCGCCCTTGCCGCGCCGCAGAAGGGCTTTGCAACGGGCGATCAACTCGCCCAGGTCAAAGGGCTTGGTAAGATAGTCGTCGGCGCCTGCGTTCAGCAGCGCAACGACGGTCTCTTTCTCGTCGCGAGCCGTCAAAATCAGCACCGGCGCATTCCTGCCTTCGCCGCGGAACTTCCGCAGCAGGTCAAGGCCGGTCATGCGCGGCAGCATCAGATCGAGCACCAGCAAATCGTACGGAGCCGAGCAGGCTTGAAACAACCCCTCCTCGCCGTCCGCCGCAAGATCGACGGCGCAAAGCGCATGTTCCCGCAGAATGCCGGCGATATTCTCCGCCAGCCGTTCCTCGTCTTCGACCACCAGCACACGCATCGACCCGCCCTCTCCATCTTGTCAAGAGCCGGAGCCTCACGCGCCTTGCGCGCTCCGGGACTCAAGGCAACTGCCGGTGCACGTTTGCAGCAACCGCCCGCCCCAAATTATCCCACCTCTTCCATCGTTTCCGCACGATTGCGCGTGAGCAGGTAGTACACCAGCGGAGTGACAACCAGGCTCATCATCATGCCCACCGTCAGGCCGCCGATCACCGCAATGGCCAGCGGCTGAAGCATCTGCGAGCCGGAGCCGATGGCAAAGGCCAGCGGCAGCATGCCGCAGATGGCGGCGATCGCCGTCATCGCAATCGGCCGCAGACGCCGCTGCGCGGCATGAAGCATCGCCTCGGCCGGCGCGGCGCCCTCGGCGCGGAATTTTTCGTCGGCATCGAGCAGCAAAATGCCGTTCTTGGCCACGATGCCGATGGTCATGATGAGGCCCATGAATGAGGCCACGTTGAAGGTGGTTCCGGTCACAAGCAACGCCAGAATTACGCCCGAAACCGAAAGGATCGACGAAGTCAGCACGGCGATCGGCGCCTCGAAATTGCGGAACTCCGCCAGCAGCACGCCAAAGACGAGCGCCAGCGCCAGCAGCAGTACCCGCAGCAGATCGTGAAAGGATTTTTGCTGTTCCTCGTAGGTGCCGCCGTAGACAACGCGCACCGACGAAGGAAGATGCAGCCCGGCGACAGTCGCCTTGACCTTCGTAATCGCCGTGCCCAGATCGGAGCCTTCGAGGTTGGCTGTAACCACGATATTTCGCTGCAAATTTTCGCGGCGAATCTCATTTTGCGGAGGCATCTGCTGAATCTCGGCCAACGAGCCAAGCGTCGCCGTGTGGCCGGAGCCGCTATTGAAAACCGTGTTGCGAATCGCATCGAGCGATGCGCGATTTTCCCCGCCCAGGCGCACGCGAATCGTGTATTGACGGCCGTTGGCGATCAACGGCTCCGCGATCGGAATGCCGTCGAGAATCGCCGTGGCGTCTTCGCTCACTTCCTGCGGCGTAAATCCCAGCCGCGAGGCCACGACCGGATCGATCTGGAAGTTTGTCGCCGGGCCGCTGACCGTGTTGTCGATGCCGTTCTCCACATCGACCACGCCGGCAATCTTCGCGATCGCGTCGCCGGCGCGCGGCCCGAGTTGAGCGAGAATCTGCTCATCGTTTGCAAAGAGCTTCACCTGAATCGGTTCCGGCGCATTCGACAAATCGTTGATGTTGTCCTGCAAAATCTGCGTCAGCTCGATGTCGAGTTCCGGCTCGGTGCTTTTGATGCGGTTGCGCACTTCGTTCATCACCTGCCAGACCGAGCGACTCCGATCCGCTTTGAGCTTTACGGTGAAGTCGCCGGTATTCGCCTCGGTGACGGCGGCATAACCCAGTTGCAGGCCGGTTCGCCGCGAGGTGTTTTCCACCTCGGGAATCGCGTGCAGAATACGCTCGACGCGCTCAAGCACGCGATTGGTCTCGGCCAGCGAACTGCCCGCCGGCATGATGTAGTCGAGGATGAATCCGCCCTCATCCATCGGCGGCAAAAGATCGGAACCGAGCAGTTTGTAGCCGGCCCAGCTTCCGGCCGCCATCAGCAAACAGAGGACACCCACCCAGAGCGGCTTGGCGAGCGCCCATTCGAGGGCGCGCCGGTGCAGACGCAGCGCGCCTGAAAGCAGCCGTCCTGCCGCATGCTCGCCCTCGGCCGCGTCGTCGCGCCCGTCGCGTCTGTCGCGTCTGTCGCGCAGCAGCACGTAGCTCAACGCAGGCGTCCAGCTCAACGCCAACGCCAGCGAGGTCAACAGAGCCGCTGTCATCGTCACGGCCAGCGCGCGGAAGAACAATCCCGTCACGCCGCTGACCGAAACCAGCGGAAGAAAGACGACCACCGGCGTAATCGTCGAGCCGATCAGCGGAACGGTCAGCTCGTGCAGCGCCAGGCGCACGGCCTCGGCGCGCGTTTCGCCGTTGTCGCGATGCATCACGATGTTTTCGACCACGACGATTGCGTCGTCGATCACCAGTCCGATCGCGGCGGCCAGTCCTCCCAGCGTCATCAAGTTGAAACTTTCGCCCATCGCCCAGAGCACAACGATCGCGGCGGCGATTGTCACCGGAATCACCAGTCCGGCGATCAGCGAAGAGGTCCAATCGCGCAAAAACAGGAAGAGAATGACGCAGGCCAGGGCAAGACCGATCGCGATGGCGTCGCGCACGCTGCCGATGGCGTCGCGCACAAGCTGCGATTGATCGTAGAAAACCTCCAGCTTGACGCCGGGCGGCAGCTTCGCGCGCAATGCTTTCACCTGCGCGGCCACGGCGTCGGCCACCGCCACCGTGTTGCTCGATGGCTGGCGCATGAGGCTCAGCAGCACAGCCTTTTCCCCGTTGGAGGTCACTGTGGTAAACACCGGTTCCACGCTGTTTTCTACGGCCGCCACGTCGGCCACGCGCACCGGCGCGCCGGCAGACGTCGTCTTCACCACAAGCTGACGGATCTCGCCGGCCGAATGCGCCTGCGCTCCCACCAGGCCAAGCACCAACTGATGATTCGCCTCGTAAAGTCCCGGCGATTCGATCCTGTTCGAGGCATCGAGGGCGTTCACCAGATCGGGAATCGTCACCCCGGCCGCCTGCATCGCGGCCATGTTCGGAGTCACGTGAAACTCCGGAACCTCGCCGCCCTGCACGATCACCGTGCTCACGCCGGCCACGCGATTGAGCGGCGGCTTCAGATCGTAGTTGGCGATCTCCCAAAGCCGCGTCAGCGGAACTGTCTTCGAGGTCAGGCTGTAGCCGAGGATCGGAAAGCTGGCGAAGGTCAGCCGGCGCGTGGAGATGTTCACCGTCGGCGGCAGCGACTGGCGCACCATCGCGATGGCCGCATCCACCTGTTGCTGCCTGGTCACCATGTTTTCATGCCAATCGAAGAACAGGCTGATCTCGGCCGAGCCGCGGCTGGTGGTCGAGCGCACCGTCTGAAGGCCCGGCACCGAATTCACGGCGTCCTCAATGGGCCGCGTGATCGTCACCTCCATCTGCTCGACCGGCATCACGCCGTTATCGACCGCAATCAGGACGCGCGGAAAATCGGTCTCGGGAAAAACCGAAATCGGCACCTGAAGCGCCAGGTAGACGCCGGCCGCCGTCAGCGCCACGGCAAAAAAGAAGATCGTGCGCCGGAAGCGCGCCACCCAGAAATTTTTCTTCCCGGCCTTGACCGTATCCCTCTCTCGTTCGTCTGTCGGCATCACTTGTCATCTCCGCTGCCGGAGCCGTCTCCGCCGGCCGCGCCGATCTTCACCTTCGTGCCTGGATCGAGGCCGTAGCCGCCGCGCACAATCACCTGGTCCGAAGCATCAAGGCCGCTCACCACCTGCACATCCTCGCCGTCGCCGATTCCGAGCACGATCCTCTTGGGCTGCGCCGTGCCGTCGGCGGCGACAATCATCGCCGTTTTGGCTCCGCTGTCACCCGTCATCACAGCCGCGGCCGGAATCTTCAGCGCGTTCTCCACCGTGCGTCCGGCGATGACCGCCTTGACCGGCGTTCCAGCGCGCAGCTTGCCCGATCGATTGTCGATCTTCAGCCAGACCTCGACCGTGGTGCTGCCGGCGTCAAGAGCCGGACTGATCATCGCGATCTTGGCCGGAACCGCGTTCTCCACGCCCGGCACATGCACCTGAGCATCGCCGCCGAGTTTCAGCCGCTGCGCCTCGGCCTGCGCGATGTGCGCCTTGGCCAGCAGCGTGTTCGTCTCCATCACCGTAACCAGCGGTGCGCCGGAGGGAGCGGTTTCGCCCGCGTAATACGGCCGGTCGGTAACAAACCCGTCGATGGGACTGCGAATTTCCGTATAACCGAGCTGCGCTTCGGCGCCCTTGTACCGGGCCTCGGCCGAAAGCAGATTGCCCTGCGCCTGCTTGAGCGAGGCCGCGTGCGTCACCGCGCTCATCGCGTCCAGATGTTTTTTCGCCGCGTCGTAGATCGCCTGCGCCTGCACCAGCGCAGCCTCGGCCGTATCCAGATCCCGGCCCGGAATCGCGCCCTCCGCAAAAAGATGCTTTCGACTTTTCACGATGCCCTGGTTCAGCTTGAGATTGGCCCGGGCCTGCGCCATGTCGGCCTCGGCTTTCAGCCGCTCCTCGGGAATCTGCGCCTGGGTCGTCGTGGCGAAAGTCGCCTGCGCGGCCTCGTAGGCGCCCTGGCTGTCCAGCGCGGCGGCTTTCAGGTCGCCATTCTCCAGAACCGCCAACAACTGGCCCGCATGAACGCGCTGGCCGCGCTCAACATAAAATTTTGCAACCGGCGCGTTGATCTTCGGCACAATCGCCGCCTGCGCCACGGGCGCAAGCACGGCGTCGGCCTCGATGCTTTCAGTGATCGCTCCGCGCTCCGGCGGCGCGGCCTGCACCGTGACAACGGCCTCTGGCGCCGTTTCCTTCTTGCAGCCCGGCAAAAGCGCCAGCGGCGCAGCCAGCAGCAACGCGGCTGGCAGACGCGGATCGAAATACGCAGCAAAAATCTTCATCGTGTTCTTCATGGTTCCATCGTTCCGGTGAGAGTTTGCAGATTGGCGCGCGCTGTCTCGTAGCGCACCCGTCCATCCTCGCGCGCGTTCCCGGCGGCCACGTAAGTATTTTGCGCATCGACAACTTCGAGAACCGTCGCCTCGCCGTTCGCGTAGGCCATTCTTGTCAGTCGCAGGCTTTCGGCCGCCGTCTGCACGCTCAAATCCAGCGAGGCCAGCTCGTCGCGCGCCGTTGCCGCCTCCGTGTACGCCTCGTCGAGTCGCGCGATCAGTTGGCGCTGCGTGGCGTCAAGCGAAACCTTGGCCACGTTGCGCGCAATCTTGCTCTGTTTGACCCGCCTTTGCGTGTTGAACCAGTTCCAGAGGGGAATATCGACGGTCACCATCGCCGAGTAGCCCAGGTTGCGCACGCCGTCCGGCCCGTTGGCGGCAAACTGCGGCGCATCGATGCCGTAGGTGTAGTTGAGGCCGAGATCCGGCAGATACGCGCCCCAGGCCGCCATCACGCCGGCGTTGCTGGCGGCCAGCGCATCGAGCGCGCTCCGCAGTTCGGGATTGTTCTTCGCCGCAGCCGCGGCCACGTCTTCGCGCGAGGCCAGGGCCGGAGGCGTCTTCGGCGCGCTCAGCGCAAAGGCCGTGCGCGGATCGGCAAACAGCAGCACGCCCAGTTCCAGCCGCGCCTTTTCGGCCGCCGCGCGCGCATCCTGCAGCTCGCGCGTCCGCTGCTGCTCCACAAGCTCCGCCTTGATGGCGTCGGCATGAGCCGCTTCCCGCGCTTGCTCCCGTTCTTGCGTCAACTTTGTGAACTCGGCCGCATCGCGCAGAGAACTTTCGGCCGTCGTCTGCTTGTGATCGGCCGCTATCGATTGATAAAAGAGCGCGACCACGGCGGCCACCAGGCCGCGGCGCGCGATCTCCCGCTCGGCGTCGGCCTGCGCCGCCAGCGCCTGCGCGCGCAGCACTGTGGCGGCCTTCGCCACGCCCAGGGTTTCGTCCACGCTCGCCTGGCTCGCGTACTCGCGCACGGCATTGTTGGCGATGAAGCGCGGCGCGGGCTGTGCTGACACGCCCTGCCCGGCCTGATTCAACAGCCCATTCGGCTGCGTGTAGAGGCCCTGATTGTGATACACCACGCTCGGCAGAAGATTGCCGTAGGCGATGTTGCGATCAAGCGCCGCCGTCCGCTCTACGGCCACTGCGGACGCATAGCTCACGTCGCTCGATTCCGCGCGGCGAATCGCCTCGTCCAGCGTGAGAATCACCGGCTGACCCGAAGGCGCAGCGTGCGCCTGATTCTGCGCTGGAGCCTGCGCACGCGCCCCCGCCCCGCCGCACAGCAATCCCGCCAGCGCAAAGCCCATCGCAAAGAAAAAACAACTTTGCCGTTTCAATGAAATCGGCCTCCTCGCATTGCACATCGCCCCGCATGTCAATGCACGCATCGGCCACATTGGCTCCTGCGACACGCGCGCCCCGGCGCGTCCGCCGGCCGGGTGCAACTTCAGCGGCGATGGATGGATTTTCCGCACCTTTGCGGCTATTTCCGCTCATCGCCGCTAGCCCTTGCGTCACGCCCTTGACAAAAGATCGACGCGACGCAAGCGGTCTGCTCCGCCAGTGCGCTCAGCGACCGACTTCGACAATCTTGAACGATCCAGGCTTCGGCCGCGGTCTTCCATTGGCCACGGGCTGCAATTCGGCCGTCGGCAGATAAACCCGCTCGGTCGTCGCATCCAGTCCCATGGTGCGCGCGCCTTTCAGCGTTTCGACGTTCTGCACGGCAACCCACTTGCCATCTTTTTGGGCCACCACAGTGAGCGTTCCTTCAAACGTGCTGGCAAAGGCCTCGTCATCGCCGAACCCGGCGGCATCGTTGCCCATCCCGATCGGCGTCGAGCCCACGACCGCACCGGTCTGCGCATTCATCACAACCATCTTCTGCGGATTGCGGCAGCCCACAAACAGCAGATGTTTCGCCGCATCGATCGCCATGCCCACCGGGCGTCCGCCGGGCGCGACCGGCCAGCGCGCAATCACTTGGCGCGTCTTCAGATCGACGACCGCCACAAGGTTCTGCTCGGGAATGTTGACGTACGCCTTGCCCGCGCCGTCGGTGGCGAGAAACTCCGGCGATCCGCCCAGCGGAATCGGCGCATCGAGCTTGCCGGACTTCGGATCGATCTTCGGATCGAAGACGAACAGTTCGTCGCCGTCTCCTGAAACAAAGAGCACGCGATCGATCTTCTTGTCGTAAATGATGCCGTCCGCATCGGGAACCGCGGGAATTTTGCCCAGCACCGCATACGTCTTCAGGTCGAAGACCTCAATCGCGCCCGTTCCGCCCCCATCGGTAATAAAGCCGCGCCCGAGCGCCGGAACCAAAGCCACGCCATGCGAATGAACCTGGCCGGGAATATCGCCGAGCACCGCGCCGGTGCGTTCGTCAATGGCCTGCGTATGCGTGCCGCGGGTCACAAACAGTCGATGCTGCGGCGCATCAATCGTGACGTAATCCCAGCCGCCCTCGCCCCCAATGGGAAAGGTACGCAGCACATGCCAGCCCGTCTGCGCCGCACCCCAAGTGCAGCCCAGCAGAAGCATGGCCATAGGCACAACTCGTTTTCCAATCGCGTGCACGTCGATTCTCCTTCATCGATGGATTGGTTCGCAGCGCGCAACCGCCGTTCGATCGCAGCCGCTCCGCGCATCTCCTCTTGCGAGGATTCAACATCCATTCTCCCGATGAGCACCTTAAAGGAATCTTAATTCGCACGCGATCCGGCGATGAAACCAGAAAAATCTTTCGCTTTTCTCTCTGCAACCGTGAAATGACAAACCCTTCGGCGTTCGCCGAAGGGTTTGTCATTCTGCTTCAGGTTTTGCGGCTTGACGCGCGCTCTATTCAAGCCGTCACGGCGGCCTTCGCGTCCACCTTGACCGGCGTCAGCCAGCCGAAACGGTCCGGTTTGAGCCCGTTGGCGATGCCGAAGAATTCGTCGGCAATCTTTTTGGTCGTCTCGCCCACCTTGCCGTCGGCAATCGGAATCCGGTCGATCGAACGGATCGGCTGCACCTCGGCGGCCGTTCCGGTAAAGAAGACTTCGTCGGCGATATAGAGCAGTTCGCGCGGAATCGGCTGCTCGGTCACCGCCAGGCCCAGATGGCGCGCGATGGTCAGCACGCTGTCGCGCGTGATGCCCGAAAGCGTCGAGTTGGCTAGCGGCGGCGTAAACAGCACGCCGTTGCGCACCACGAAGATGTTCTCGCCCGATCCCTCGCTCACCAATCCATTCACGTCCAGGCCGATCCCTTCCTGGTAGCCATTCACCTCGGCCTCCATGTGGATCAGTTGCGAGTTCATGTAATTGGCTCCGGCCTTGGCCAACGCCGGCATCGTGTTCGGGGCCAGCCGGTTCCAACTGGAGATGCACACATCGGCGCCGCCGTGGCCGGCAAGGTATTTGCCCCACGGAAAATTGGCGATGTAGACCTCAACCGGGCAGCCCTTCGGGCCCACGCCCATCTCGCCGTAGCCGCGCAGGATGATCGGCCGGATGTAGCAAGGCGCTACGCCGTTGGCCTCAATCAGATCGACCACGCCGGCGCACAGTTCATCGAGCGTGAATGGAACTTCCATGCGATAGATCTTGGCCGAATCGAGCAGCCGCTGCATATGCTCCGGCAGACGGAAAACCGCCGCCCCGTGCGGTTGCGCGTAGGCGCGAATTCCTTCAAAGACGCTCGATCCGTAGTGAATCACGTGGCTCATCACGTGGATCGTCGCCTGCTCCCACGGAATCAGGCTGCCGTTGCGCCAGATCTTTTCAGTCGTTTGGATAGGCATGGAGATTCAAGTGCTCCTTCGGGCGCGAAATCTGCGTACTTTCTAAAAGGTTGTCACGGTTCGCCATGGGATGGCAAGCGGCCTACTTCGGAAAATTTCACACCTGGCGTATGTAACGGCGGCTCGCCTGTTTCCTCCTCCACTGGTTTTGTTCGATACTTTCTCCATGGCCGATCCGCCCCGACAAACCGGTTCTGCCGCCATCCGCATCCTGCCCGGACCGCGCATGAAGGCGGCGCTCGCGCTGGCCCTCCTGGCCGACATCGTGCAACTACTCATTCTCCCGCTTGTCTTCGAAGGCGTCGCCTCGCCGGCCGACGATCTGTTCGACCTCGCCATGGCAGCCATTCTTACCTGGCTGCTCGGCTGGCGCTGGGAGTTCCTGCCCTCGTTCGCCGGCAAGCTCATTCCCGGCGTCGATCTCGCGCCTCTCTGGACCCTCGCCGTCGTCAACGTCTACCGCAAAACCCGCCCCAGGCCGGAAGACCTGTCGCATCCTCCGGTGTGAACACTGCGCGCAAAGCAGGCCGTTCGCGGCAGAAAACCGCATGCCTGCGAGCCACTTGCAAAATTCAATCGATGATCGCTGGATTTGAAAGGGCACGACTTCAGTCGTGCCGTAAAATACCTGGAATGAATGGGGCTTTAGCCCCTGCGGGAGATTTTTCTTCTCGCAGAATA
>JAJYFB010000156.1:0-1567 GCA_021785495.1 Acidobacteriota bacterium
CTTGCGGGATGATTTTGTTTGGAAAGGGCACGGCTTCAGCCGTGCCCTTTCCAAGCTGTTCCGGGCGGCAATGCGAAATCCAAATGCGTTTGCCCTGGGCCACTTTCGGAGGAGCTTGTCGCCGGGAAGCGGAACAGACGACAATGGGGAGAAATGGCCAAGAAAATTCGCGTAGGCATTCTGTTTGGCGGACGGAATACGGAGCACGAGGTTTCGCTGCTTTCTGCCGCCTCGGTTTTGAAGGCGATCGACCGCAGGAAATTCGAGGTGGTTCCCATCGGCATCACCAGGGAGGGCCGGTGGCTGGCCGCTGACGGCGCCAAGCATCTGCTGAACGGCAAGACAAGTGCGTCGGAGCGGCCGTTGCGTGCCGGCGATCCCGAAGCCACGCCCGGCGCTAGGCTCCTGCACGAGGGAATGCCCACGCTGCTCGCGCCTGAGCCCGGTTCCACGGCTCTTGCGCCAAACCAGGGCCGGGGCGGCCAACCCCTGGACGTGGTCTTTCCGGTGTTGCACGGCGCTTTTGGCGAGGACGGCACGATTCAGGGCCTCTTCGAGCTGGCCGGCATCGCCTATGTTGGCTCAGGCGTGCTGGGCTCGGCCGCCGGCATGGACAAGGACGCGATGAAGCGTCTCTTCGCGCAGGCGGGTCTGCCCATCGTCAAGCACATTGCGCTGCTCCGCGCGGAGTGGGAGAAAAATCCGCGCAAAACCATGGCGCGAATTGAAGACGCGCTGCGCTATCCGCTCTTCGTCAAGCCGGCGAACCTCGGCTCCTCGGTGGGCATCAGCAAGGCCCACGACCGCAAGGAGCTTGGCCCGGCGCTTGAGCTGGCCGCGCGCTACGATCGCAAAATTGTCGTCGAGGAGGGCGTCGGCGGCAAGACCGGCCGCGCCCGCGAGTTCGAGGTCGCCATTCTTGGCAACGACGCGCCCCAGGCCAGCATCATTGGCGAGATCGTCCCCAGCAAGGAGTTCTACGACTACGAGGCCAAGTATCTTTCCGAAGGCTCCGTGCCCATCATTCCCGCGAAGATACCCCGCGCAGTGGCCAAAAAAATTCGAGAGATGGCCATTGCCGCCTTCCGCGCCTGCGATCTGGCGGGTCTGGCTCGCGTGGACTTCCTGATGGAGCCCGGCGGCAAGCGCCGCATCTACGTGAACGAGGTGAACACCCTGCCCGGCTTTACGAAAATCAGCATGTACCCCAAGCTGTGGGAAGCGACGGGCCTCCGCTACACCGATCTCATCACGCGCCTCATCGAACTGGCCCTCGAACGGCAGGCGGAGAAGAACAAAACGGCGTATTTGCGGGAGGAGTGAAGCGCCACCATCCGTAGGCGGTGGTGTTTCCTCCTCCGGTTCTTGACCGCTTTCCTGGATGGATTGGTCCCGGAAAAACAGCTACGGAACACCGCTACCTTGGTGGTGCTCTAGATCCTCGGTCCCTTGCTTGCCCGATCCATGGCCTCGTTGGCCAGCCGGTCGGCCTCCTTGTTTCCTGCGCGCAGCGTATGCTCGATCGTGAAACCGTCGAGTTGCCGCTGGAGCTGCTGCGCCTCGTCCC
>JAJYFB010000156.1:1577-5898 GCA_021785495.1 Acidobacteriota bacterium
GGATTTTTCACCTTGTAGATGCCCTTCATCTGCCGCACCATCAGCTCGGAGTCGGAGATGACGCGCAGACGGCGCGCGCCGTTTGCCACAGCCCACGCGAGCACGGCCAGAAGGCCTTTGTATTCGGCGTAATTGTTGGTTTGCCGGCCCAGAAATTCGCTGAGACGCGCCACGATCTCGCCTGCGGGGCTTTCGACGACCGCGCCGTAGCCGGCCGGCCCCGGATTGCCGCGCGAACCGCCGTCGCAGTGCGCCGTATACCATCCTCCGGACGCAGCCGCGCCCGCATGGTTGTTCTTTGCAAAGAGATTTCCCGTCATCGTCCCTTCAGTGTAACCGGAGCTTCCGCCAAAAGCGCGGGCGCTGGCGGAAACCGGCAGGGCAAACGCATTTGGATTTCGCATTGCCGCCTGGAACAGCTTGGAAAGGGCACGGCTTCTGAAGCCGTGCCCTTTCAAAACAAAATCATCCCGCAAACTGAAATGCGTTTGCCCTGCGGAAACCGGATGCTCTGGAACCGTTGATCGAAGCCGACTCGCCCGGACCCATCCAGAAGCGGTTTGCTTGCGGTCGATGCACCGGTGCTGCTCCAGCTCAAGCATTTCCGGCGCGCGCCCATCCCTCTGCCGGTGGCCTTTCCGGTGGGATAATGAAGGAAAGGCCATGACTGAGAAAAACCTGGAAACGCACGAACTCCGTCCCGCGAATCATTTTCTCCGCGACCAGATCGCCGCGGATGTCGAAAACAAGACCTACGGCGACGCCGTCCTCCAGACGCGCTTTCCACCCGAGCCCAACGGCTACCTTCACATCGGTCACGCCAAGGCGATTTTTCTTGATTTTGGGCTGGCGGACGAGTTCGGCGGCAAGACCAATCTGCGCTTCGACGACACCAACCCCGAAAAGGAAGAGCAGGAGTATGTCGACGCCATCCAGGCCGACGTGCGCTGGCTGGGCTTCGAGTGGGACCGGCTCTGCTACGCGAGCGACTACTTCGGCCAGCTTTATGAATGGGCGCTCCAGCTCATCCGGGCCGGCAAGGCCTATGTGGACGATCTCTCGGCCGAAGAGATTCGCCAGTATCGCGGCACGCTCACCGAGCCGGGAAAAAACTCGCCCTGGCGCGATCGCAGCGCCGAAGAAAATCTCGATCTTTTCGTGCGCATGAAGAACGGCGAGTTCCCCGACGGCTCGCGCGTGCTGCGGGCCAAGATCGACATGGCCTCGCCCAACCTGAACATGCGCGATCCGGTGATGTATCGCATTCTGCACGCCACGCATCATCGCACCGGCGACCAGTGGTGCATCTACCCGATGTACGATTACGCGCACGGCCAATCGGACGCGATCGAGCGCGTGACGCATTCCATGTGCACCCTCGAATTCGCCGACCATCAGCCGCTCTACCGCTGGTACATCGAGCAGTTGGGCATCTTCCCTTCGCGGCAGTTCGAATTCGACCGCCTCAACCTGACGTACACCATGCTCTCCAAGCGCAAGCTCCTGCAGCTTGTCGCCGAGAAGCGCGTCGCCGGCTGGGACGATCCGCGCATGCCCACGCTCAGCGGCATTCGCCGGCGCGGCTTTTCGCCCGAGGCGCTGCGCGCCTTCTGCGCCTCGATCGGCGCCTCGCGCACCAACGGAACCACGGACATCGAGATGCTCGAACATTTTCAGCGCGACGAACTCAATCGCCGCTCGGCCCGCGCCATGGCCGTGGTGCGCCCGCTCAAGGTGGTGATCGACAACTATCCAGAGGGTCAGGAGGAGTTCGTCGAAGTCGCGAACAATCCAGAGGATCCGAACGCCGGAACCCGCCAGGCGCCGTTCTCGCGCGAGTTGTACATCGAGCAGGACGACTTCCGCGAGACGCCGCCGCCGAAGTACTATCGTCTTTCGCCGGGCAAGGAGGTTCGCCTGCGCAACGCTTATTTCATCACCGCGCAGAGCGTCGAGAAAGACGCCGCGGGCAACATCGCCGCCGTCCACTGCACGTATGATCCGCTGAGCCGGGGCGGCAACTCGCCCGACGGCCGCAAGGTGAAATCGACGATGCACTGGGTCTCGGCCCGCCACGCGATCACGGCCGAATTGCGCCTCTACGACAAGCTCTTTGCGAAGCCCGATCCCTACGACTTCCCGGAGGGCGGCGATCTCTTTGACAACCTCAATCCCAACTCGCTCGAAGTCGTCCACGACGCCCGGCTCGAACCGTCGCTGGCTGCGGCCAAGCCCGGCGACCGCTTCCAGTTCGAGCGCGTTGGCTACTTCTGCGTCGATCCGGATTCCTCCGAAACCAGAAAAATCTTCAACCGGACGCTGCCGCTCAAGGACTCCTGGGCCAAGATCGAGAAGAAGAGCACGCCGGCGGGCTAGCTCTGGATGAAAAACCAGGATGAAAGGGCCGCCAAGGAGCTTGGCTTTCACCGCGCCAGGAATCGCGCAACCTGCGTGCGGCTTCCGGCCCGGAAGGAAGGTTTTCCGCACGGCGCCGCGTCGATGGACTACACTGCTCACACCATGAAAACCATCGACCGGCGAACCTTTCTATCTCTTGCCGCCTCTTCGGTGCTTGCAACGCGGCTCAACGCCTACGGGCAGGATGCGGCCCGCGTTTCGCTCGCCATCCCCGCAGAGGCGCGCGGTCCGCAGATGCCTGCCGACTTCTTCGGCCTTTCCTACGAGGTCGAGCAGCTTGAGAAGCCCGCTTTTTTTTCAGCGCAAAATACGGGGCTGATTCGCCAGTTCAAGGCCATCGCGGCCAACGGTGTGCTCCGCCTGGGCGGCAACACCAGCGAATTTGGCTGGTGGAAGCCCGCGCCCGATGCGCCGGAGCCCGATCATCCGCAGACGCGCGTGGTCGCGGGCGAGCCCCAGCCGCGGTTTTACGCGGTTACGCCGCAGGCGGTGCGCAACCTGGCCGATTTTCTCGACGCCACCGGCTGGACGTGCATCTACGGAATCGGCATGGGCACGAACACGCCCGAGCGCGCCGCGGTCGAGGCGGAGTTCGCGGCCAAAACGCTGGGCGCGCGGCTGCAATACTTTCAGCTTGGCAATGAGGTCGATCTCTTCAGCAGCCACCTGCGCGATCCGAAGACGTGGAATGTCAAGACCTATCTCGCGGAGTGGCTGGCCATGGCGCGGGCCATCGCCGCGCGCGTGCCCGAAGCGCAGTTCGGCATGCCCGACGTTGCCAGTCGGATCGACTGGCTGACGGAGATTGCCGCCTCCTGGCCATCGATCGCCAATCCGCCGCGCGTGGTCACGCTGACGCATCACTATTACTTCGGCGGACCGGCGACCAATCCGGCCGTCAACATTCCCAACCTGCTCCAGCCAGCCACCATGGCGCACGTGCAGCAGATGGCCAATCTGGCGACGGCGGCCGCGGCGAAGATGGGCCTGCGCGTGCGCATGACCGAGGGCAATACATGCTATCGCGGCGGCAAACCGGGCGTCTCCGACGTTTTTGCCGCGGCGCTCTGGTCGGCCGACTATGCGTTGCTGCTGGCCAGCAACAGTTACACGGGCATCAATCTTCACGGCGGAACAGGCAGCTCCGTGGCCAACTCCGTCGGCGGCTTTCTGCCCGGCGACGATCTGCTCCGTGCCGAAGGCGCCACGCCCGCGCAGATCGCCACGCATCCCCATCCGTTTTACACGCCGATTGCAACCTTCGGCGCGGAGTATGCGCTTGAACCCGTGGCCTGCGGGTTGAAGTTTGCCGCAGCCTTTGCGGGCGCTACACTCTTCTCGGCGAATCTGACGACGCAGCTCCAGGCGGCAGGCGTCGACGCCACGGCCTACGCGGCACGGATGCGCAGCGGCCAGACCTCGCTGATCGTGCTCAACAAGGACGCGCAGAAAGACCTCGCCCTGGACGTGAAGTTTGCTGGAGCGGAAGGTCATCCGGTTACGATCGAACGATTTCATGCGCCGGCCCTCGACAGCCGCGAGGCCCATCTGACGGCCGAGAAACACTCTGACCGCCTCAAAGACGGCTCATGCGCGGTCGCCGTTCCCCGCGCCTCCGGCCTGCGCGTGACGATTGGCTGAGTTTGTACGCGCAACACAAACAAAGCCCTCCGCAGGTGCGCGCCAGCGGAGGGCTCTGTCGTCGAGACGCAATCAGCCGAGGATCGCGGCCATGTCTCTTTCGACCGTGGTCGTCGGCATCAAATTGAAGTTCTTGTGCAGCAGGCCGAGCACAGACGGCGACAAAAAGGCCGGCAGCGTGGGGCCGATGCGGATGTTCTTGACGCCCAGCCACAGCAGCGTGAGCAGGATCGCCACCGCCTTCTGCTCATACCAGCTCAAA
>JAJYFB010000157.1:0-3516 GCA_021785495.1 Acidobacteriota bacterium
AGGCATGCGCGTCATCCACCATCATGATCGCGCCATACTTCTCCGCCAGCGCCGCCAGCTTGTCCACCGGCCCAATGTCGCCGTCCATGCTGAACACGCCGTCGGTAATCACCAGCTTGTGGCCCGGCTCGTTGGCCACTTCCTTCAGCAGCTCTTCGCAGTGAGCAACGTCCTTGTGGCGGAAAACCTTGATCTTCGCTCGCGACAGCCGCGCCCCGTCGATAATGCTGGCGTGGTTCAGCTCGTCCGAGAGAATAAAGTCCTCCTTGCCCAGAATCGCGCTCACCGTGCCCGCGTTGGCCGCAAAGCCGCTCTGGAAGACCACGCACGCCTCCACGTTCTTGAAGCGCGCAATCTTCTCTTCCAGCTCCATGTGGATGCGCATCGTTCCCGCAATCGTCCGCACCGCGCCCGAGCCCACGCCAAACTTCCGCGTCGCGGCCACGGCCGTCTCAATCAGCCGCGGGTCGTTGGCCAGTCCCAGGTAGTTGTTGCTGGCCAGGTTGATCACTTCCTTGCCGTCGTAGTGGCACACCGGCGCCTGCTGGTCGTCCAAAACGCGCAGTCTGAAATATGTCCCCTTGGCGCGCAGCTCATCCAGCGCGGCAGTCAGGTAGGCGAGCTGGGGGCGCGTAGCGATTTCCGTCATGTCGATTCACCTCAACCAGAAAGAATAGCGCGGTTTGGCGGTCAGGCGAGGCCGGGCAGCCAAGCCGGGCGCGCCGCCGCCCAAAACGCGTCATTATCCCCTTTCCCACGTCCAAAAAAGGTGACAATTGGCCCGCTCGCGCCCCCGCCGGATACAATGGTTCTACACTGCCGCAAATGGGCGATATACGACTTTTTCTTGAGATTTGGAGCAAGGTACACGTGAGAAGTTTGATCAGCCGCGCTCCGCGGCTTGAGTTGGTTGCAGGACTGGGTGTCGCACTGGCGCTGCCCGCGCTGGCCTTACCCGCCGGGAACGCGCGTAGCTTGGCCACGCAGACCACGCTGACAGCGGAGATACACGACCAGGGCGGGCGCACGCAAGCCACCCTCACGGTTACCGTTATAGCCCAGGACGGCCAGCCCGCCACCGGCGCTGTCGTCGTCAGGGACAAGGGCAAGCCGCTCGCCGGATTTGTACTCGATGCCGCTGGACGCGCCACCTCCATCGTTGAACTGTCTGGAGGCGACCACAACCTCAGCGCGGTCTACACAGGGGACGCGACCCACATGACCTCGGTCTCGCAGGTTTCCCCAGTGCGCGCCATCGTCAGCACCACGCCCGATTTCACGGTGTCCATCGCTCCGGCCGCGGTCACGCTCACCGCCGGCCAGTCGGGAACCACGACCGCCTCGATCATGCCTGTGAACGCCGCATCGCTCACGGCGCCAATGTTCGTTACCCTCTCCTGCTCCGGCCTGCCTGACCAGTCCGCCTGCACCTTTACCCCGGAGAACATTGAAATCCTGCCCAACGCCACCGCTGCGATTCCCAGCACCATGGTCATCGCAACCTCGGCGGGCATCGCCGCCACGGCAAAGGCCACGCCTCAAGTGCCCCCGACCGGGCGTAGCGCAAGCCCTATCGCATGGGCCGTCCTGTTGCCCGGCGCTCTCGGACTTGCCGGACTGGCCTTTGGCGCGCGTCGCCGCCGCTGGCTCAGCCGGCTCTCGCTCATGGGTCTGGTCGCGCTCGTGGCCACCCTCGGCACGACCGCCTGCTCGCCGCTCTACTGGTATTACAACCACGGGCCGACCCATAATCTGCCCACGCCGTCAGGCGCCTACACCGTGAACGTCACGGCGCAGTCCAGCAACGGCATCACCGCCATCACGCACTCCACCACCATGGCGCTCACGGTAAATTAGGCGGCTCCCCATCAGCTGCGTCGACCGCTGGCTTCCCTTGCCCGCGGAGATCTACGCGCTGGTGGAGGATACGCCGGCTACCTTGCTGTTCGAAAGTTCGCAGGCTGCGGAACATGACTCCGCCAGCCTGCTTTTTACTGCGCCATTGCGCGTGCTTGTCGCCAACGAATCGGCGGAACTGCACACACTCTTTGACGAAATTGAGCGCGCCATCTCCGATGGATACTTCGTCGCGGGCTTCTTCTCCTACGAGTGCGGCAAGGCCTTTGAACCGACGGCAGCGATGCGGCCCGGCAAACCTGGCGAGCCGCTGGCCTGGCTCGGCGTTTACGAGCGCAGCTATCGTTTTGATCACCGCCTCGGCGCTTTTCTCGACGGCGATCCTCCCGGCATCACCGCTGGTCGTTACCGTGCCGCGAGCATCCACGACACAGCCACGCCGCCTGTTCCATTGGTGCCAAGGCTTGCTCTCGCTCCGCAGCAATACGCCGCCCGCATCGAGGAAATCCACGAGCGAATTCGCGCAGGCGATGTCTATCAACTCAACTTCACGCTCCCTCTGCACGCAGACTTTGCCGGCAACGCCGCTGCCCTCTACGAACGGCTGCACCAGAACCAGCCCGCAGACTACGGCGCCTTCCTGCACTGGAAGCGCGACCGCCGCATCCTCAGCTTTTCGCCCGAGTTGTTTTTTCGCCTGGAAGAAGAGCACGGCAAGCGGCTCATCTTCACCCAGCCGATGAAGGGAACTGCGCCGCGCGGACGCACCACCGAGGAAGACCTGCAGATCGCGGAGTGGCTGCGTAACGATCCGAAGAACCGCAGTGAAAATGTCATGATCGTCGATTTGCTCCGCAACGATCTTGGCCGGTTGTGCGCCTTCGGCACCGTGCGCGTGGAGAGTCTGTTCGCCGTCCGGCGCTACCAGACGCTGTGGCAGATGACCTCGACTATCACCGGCGAGCTGCGCAGCAACCTAGGATACGAGGAGATATTCCGCGCCTTGTTCCCATGCGGCTCCATCACCGGCGCGCCCAAGGTGCGGGCCATGCAGTTGATCGCCGGCATTGAATCGGAACCACGGGGCGTCTACACCGGGGCCATCGGATACTTCTCACGCCAGCGCTCCGTCTTCAACGTGGCCATTCGCACGCTCGAGCTCGACGGAAATCGCTGCACCATGGGCGTCGGCAGCGGCATCGTCATCGACTCCAACGCAGCCGGCGAATACAGTGAATGTCAACTGAAGGCGGAATTCCTCACGCGCATGGATGAGCCATTTTCTCTGGTTGAAACATTGCTCTGGAATGGCGAATATCCTCTCATCGAGCTGCACCTCGACCGGCTCGAGGACTCCGCGCACTACTTCGGATTTATCTGCGATCGCGCCGCGGCAAAGGCGTACCTGCTGGCCACGGCCGAGTCGTTCCCGGATCGTGCACCGCGCAAGGTCCGGCTGCTGGCCGCCGCCGATGCCAGCCTGAACATCCAGCACGAAGCGATTCCCGCCGTTGCAGCCGCCTCGCACGCGCCCATGGGCCGCGTTCGTCTCGCGCTTGAGCGCACTGACTCCAGCGACCGGTTTCTCTTCCACAAGACGACGCACCGTCCCCTCTACGCCAGCGCATGGAAGACCGCCCACGACGCCGGATTTGACGA
>JAJYFB010000157.1:3526-5846 GCA_021785495.1 Acidobacteriota bacterium
TGTGCCCTTTATCAACGAGCACGGCGAAGTCACCGAGGGCGCCATCAGCAATCTCTTCATCGAGAAGGAAGGCCGCTGGCTCACGCCACCCATCGAGTGCGGCCTTCTGCCCGGCGTCTACCGCCGCCACCTGCTTGCAACACGGCCACTCGTGGAAGAGCGCGTGCTTTATCCTCGGGATTTGAAGACCGCCGGCGCAATCTATCTTGCCAACGCGGTACGCGGCCTGCGCCGTGTCACCATCGACTGGGAAAGCGCGCAAACTGAGTGCGGGCTTTGACGACTCCAGTTCTGGAACCTGCTGGCACAGGACATACTGCAATGCGAAACCGGGCATGGCCACTGCATCACGCTGGCCAGCCCCGAAGCGCCCAGGCTGAGTAATAGCGAGCAAGCTGAGACGCCAGAAACCGCGTCGCGTTCAGCGCATCTTACCTGCCGCTCACGATCTGCGCTGCCCGGTTATAGGAGCCCAAATTAAAGGAGTTCGCGTAGCCCATGGACACGAGCTTCCTTTTCGCAATACTGCTCCGCGTTCCGCTCTGGCAGTGCAGCAGCAGCACGCTGTTCTTGTCCTTGACCTTGCGCGCAACCAGCGCTTCAACCTCACTCAGCGGCATGTTGATCGCCTTCGGCAGATGCCCGGCCGTATACTCCGCCGCGGTCCGCACATCGATCACCGTGGCGCCATGTTTCAGGTATTCCGCCGCTGCTTTGTGTGAGATTTGACCGGCGCGCTTGAGCAGAAGGAGCAGCGCCAAAATAGCAACAACTATAAGTACAGAAGTCCAGTTCATATTGTTCAGGTTACCTCGTCCGCCATGCATTCGTTTGGATGCCCTGGACTTGCCGCGTAGTTGTCCTTGCGGAAGGGTGGGCCTCTACGCTTTCGCCACATTAACCAGCGCGGAATAAAATGTGGCGCCACCTCCCAGATCGGTGAGCCGCTCACTGGTCAGCACGTTCTGATTCACTCCTTCCGGGTGCATCTTGGCCCAGTCCAGGTGACCGGCCACCACGCCGGGCGGAACGCTGCCATTCACTAGCGCCGTCAGCCGCAGCGAACCGCGATCATTCCACACGCGCACCGCATCGCCATCCACTATGCCCCGCGCATCGGCGTCTGTGGGATGCATCTCCAGCCGTTGGCTCGTCCTCGACTCCATCCGGCGATGTCCGTCCAGATTGGCGAAGGTCGAGTTCATATAATTGTCCGCCTTGCGGCCCAGAAACTCCAGCGGATAACGTTGCGCGCCCTCGCCCCAGCGCGACTCCGCGGGAGGCGTAAAGCCCGGCAGACCATCCACCCCCTGCGCCGCCAGCGTCTCGGAGTAGAACTCAACCTTGCCCGAGGGCGTAGAAAGCCGTCCGGAAATAAAGGGCTGGAAGCCGTCGCGATGGAAGCTCAGCGGAATGTGCCCCTGCTCTTGCAGGTCCTCAAACGTAATGTGCTCCATGCCCGCATTGGTCGAGCGGCCATCCAACCCAATCCCAAGGGCCTGCCGGATCATCTGCTCCGGCGTATCGCGGAAACAATCTTCCGTAAAGCCCATCCACTGCGCCAGTTGCCCAAAAAGCCACACATTCGACCGCGCCTCGCCCAGCGGCTCAATCGCCTGGTTCGACATCTGCACAAAGTAGTGCCCATACGCGCCCTGAATATCCGTGTGCTCCAGGAACGTCGTCGCCGGCAGAACGTAGTCCGCATAATCCGTCGTATCGGTAAAGAACTGCTCATGGACCACGGTGAATAAATCCGGCCGCATCAAGCCCTTCCGCACCGCGTTGTGGTTCGGCGCCACCGCGCCGGGGTTCGAGTTGTAGACAAACAGCGCATGCACGGGCGGGCCGTCGTCCGGATTCTTGCCCATCTCCGTAAGCGCCATCCCCAGCGTAGACATGTTCACCACGCGCGCCTGCCGCCCAAGCGGCGAATTAAGCGCCAGATCAGGCCGCTCCACTTCCGTCTTGTTCCACTTGAAGCCACCCGACGTCGAGAGCTGCCCGCCGCCTCCGCGATGCTTCCACGCACCGGTCAGCGCAGGCAGCATGGCGATGGCCCGCACCGCGGAGCCGCCGTTTTCGCTCCGCTGCACGCCATAGTTCACGCGCAGCGCGGTGGGCTGCGTGGTGGCGTACTCGCGCGCCAGTTGCTCCACTTCGCCGGCTGTCATCCCGGTCCAGGCGGCCACGCGCTCCGGCGTGTACTCGCGCACGCGCTCGGCCAGCCGCTCAATGCCGTGTGTCATCGCGGCAATGTAAGCGCGATCCTCAAGCCCTTCGCGCAGAATCACGTGCATCAGCCCCAGCGCCAGCGCTA
>JAJYFB010000023.1 GCA_021785495.1 Acidobacteriota bacterium
ATTCGCAAACAAAATGACCGCGATCGCCGCAATCAGGCAGGCCGCCAGCACCTTCAAAAATCCATCCGCCATGCGTCGGCAGGCGATCTCCGCCTGCCGACGCCATCTCAAGAACATGGCAAGCATCGCTCCCGCCATAATAGTGTCGATACGGCAAACGAAATCAAAGTAATCCGGCAATCCCCTGCATCCGAGGTACTGAATCGCCGCCGACATTCCGAAGATCGCCAGCGCCACGGCGCCTACCTTCCAGCGATCATGCAGATAAAGGACAATAGGCGCCCAAAAAACATAGAAGTATTCCTCGACCGATAACGACCAGGCAACCCCAAGCGAGTTGCCCCATGGCCCTAATGGCGCTCCCATCTGTATGAGAGGGAGCGTCTTACTTGCAAATTCCTTGTCCGGTGAGACTGCATGATGCAGTGTCAGCCATGCACGATGGAAGTTGACCGGCGCATCTCTGAGGGACTGTAAAAATAGAAATCTGGAAGCGTAGTAGCCGGGATGAACCAGATGTTCATGACAAACCAGGGACAGCAAGGAAACGATCAGGACCATCAGGTAATACACCGGGAAAATTCTCAGCAGGCGGCGTATATAAAAAATTCTTAGCGGCGACTGAACGCTTCGCAAATCGATCAGAATCGAAGTAATCAAGAATCCCGAAAGAACAAAAAAGATATCAACGCCAATCCATCCATCAGAAGGTAAACCTCCGAACAAAGAGCAGAAACCGGAATAATGGCACCCGATCACCAGAAGAATGGCCAAAGCGCGAATACTGTCGAGTTCGGAGATTCTTCCCTGCGTGTTACGAGAATTCATCGTCATCGGATCTCTCGAAATCCATGCCAGGGCGCGGTAGGCGTTCTTTCCGTCCAGTAGGCCGCCAACATCTTGACGCGTCAATGCGTCGTCCATGACGACGCAAGACCGACCAAGATTGCATGACTTCGGCCCGGCAGGCATTGCTTATACGCATTCGGATGCAACCGTTCCGGACACCACGTTCGTTGTTAGCTACGCTCCTTCGCCAGAAAGTGCGCGGCGCAATAGGCCAGCAATTCGTCGCGGCCGATAATTTTGTCCTCAAGAACCTCGGCGTTCGGAAACAAGACGCGGCCGAAAAGGCGAAGAATCGCTCTTTCGCACTGCAACCGGGCCAGAATGACGGCGCGCGTCAGGCGCGGGCTCGTCATCAAACCATGCTTGCGCAACAGCAGCCACCGGCTCTGGTAAAAATGCAGCACGCGGCGGCGCATCGATTGCGGCGTTCCGCCGCCGACGTGAAACACCGCGATCGAGAGATCGGCCTCGACCCTCCAGCCAGCCCGGCGCAGCCTCATGCTATAGTCCGCGTCCACGTCCAGAAAGGCAAAGCCAGGATCGAAGCCGCCCACTTGGTGATAGGCCGCCCGGCGCGTCGCCATGCAGCCGGTAATCACGCACAGTTTCTCGGGCCGAAGAGATTTCCTATCCATTCTCGCGTGGAGCGCCTGACCAAGAATCAAACTCCACTGCGTGGGCTCGTTGAAGTACGATTCGGTCGGCGTTCCGTTTTCGTCCTGCGCGCGGAAGCCCAACTGTCCCAGCCGGGCATCCTGCGCAAAGCGCTCGCGCGTGCGCTCGGCAAAGGGCGTCAGCGGGACCGCGTCCGAGTCGAAGAGCACGACGATGTCGCTTGTCATCGCAGCAAAGGCCACGGGCAGCGCGCCGCCAAAGCCGCGATTGCGTTCGCCGCGGATCAGCCGGATGCGACTGTCGATCTCTTCCGGTGGCGGAATCGTCGATCCGTCGTCGAAGAGCACAAACTCGGCGACGCGGCCCTCCTCGAGGCGCAGCGCCGCTGCGAGTGCGCGCAGGGCCAAAGCCCATGTGTTGAAATTCAACACCAGCACACCGACCGAAAGCATCGGCCGATGGGCTGTCGCCGTGTCTTTCAGGTTCACAAAGTCATGCTCCTCGCACCAGGCTCCGATGGCGCGCGCTGGTTCCGCTCTCTGGCCACGCCTCAGCTTGCCACTCCGGCGGCTTCCGCATTGCGCCCCCAGCCGAGCAGTGGAGCCTCCATCAGAAACCAGGAGAGCGACGCATAAGCGAGCGTGATGGCGAGCGCGGCGGCAAAGGATGCGCCCGGGCGAAAGTGCGCTTGCGCAAAGCCGATTACGCCCAGATGAACCAGGTACATCGTATAGCTGATCTGCCCGAGGTAAGTGAGCGGCCGGATACAGAGCCAGCCGGTCTTGCGCGCGCTCAACGCATACAGCACGAAGCCCAGACAAAACAGCAGAGAACATTCGTAGATCAGAACGTTGCCGGTCCGCGTGTTGCCGTAGGTCGTGACGTGCAGTCTGTCGAGCAGGCCCAGCCCCGCGATTCCAACGGCCGCCAGCAGGACACCGAGCGCAGGGCCGCGACGCGCGATGCGGGCAGGATCGCGCCGCCATTCGAGCGCAAGCAGCGCTCCGGCGGCCAGCAGATCCATGCGAAAGGGGGTCAGCGTATAGATTGGCCAGGAATCGCCGAACAGAAACAGGCCGCGCAGCAGCGGAGCAAGAACAAGAAGCGCGAGCGCCAGTCTGCGCAGGCTGTTCCTGTCGAGGAAGTAAACGGCGAAGGGCCAGAGCAGATAGAACTGTTCCTCAACGGCCAGCGACCACAGCGGCTCAAGCGCCAGTGGATGCCAAACGTGCAAGGGCAGGAAGAGGTTGGCCAGAAAAATGTAGAGGTACCAGCTCCGCATCCACGCGGTCCCGAGCAGAACCGTGGCCAGCGCCAGCGTGAGCAGGTACGGAGGAAGGATGCGCACGGCGCGACGAAAATAGAAACGCCGCAGAAGATCGCCGAAGCTCCGCCGCTTGATCTCCAGCAGAACGCCCGTGATGAGAAAGCCCGACAAAACAAAAAACAAGTCGACTCCCATCCACAGCAATTTGATCTTCAGCGCGTGATGCAGAAAAACGGCGAGAATCGCGATCGCGCGCACGCCGTCCAGTTGTCGAATTCTCTTCATGGAGGGAAAAAATCGTTCGCCGCCCTGCGCAGGTTTGTCCGAATCCTGCGCGGTCGCCCTCGCCTTCGGCGTAAGGGCGCGGCCGATGTCTTCGCGTCATGCCACGGCCAGTTCCGTCTATCGCCCGCTGTAGCGCAAGGGCGCGCCTGTTGCGATCCCGTGGGATTGCGCGAGAGGGCGCTGCCGGGAGAGCTTGATCGCGGCCAGAGAAAAAGCGATTGCGATCACCATGAAGCCCTGCTCCGTGGGCTGCTCGCAGACGCTGAACAGCAGCGAGGTCACCGTCAACGGAACCAGCAGCAAGGCCAGCGGCTCCTGCAGGCGCGCCTCGGCCAGCGCCTGCGCAAAGAGGTAAAGCGCCAACAGCAGGCGAAAGAGCATGAAGGCGGCGCCGCAGAGGGGGCCCAGTTCGGTCAGCACGCGGCCCAGTTCGCCCTCGCCGGTAATAAATTCAACCTCGCCGGTCATCAGCTTCGAGATCGCCGCCGCGCCCCTGCCCATGCCGATTCCGATCGGATGCTTTGTATAGTCGGCGTTTTCGATCTGGTAGAGCACGGGGAGAATCGCGCGGTGTTCGACCGCCTGCCGGGCAGTTCCGCCCTCGAGCCGGTTGGCTTCCGCGTAGCGCGCTGCAAAGGTTCGCGTGGCGCGCGTGAAGATGGGCAACAGCGAAACCAGCAGAAATACCGCCACGACCGGCGCTGCGATCTTGAAGACTCTGGTCAGTTGAGAGACGCCCATCAGCGCGGCGATGCCCACACAGACAACGAGCCCGGCCAGTTCGAAGACCACCGTGCGCGAGCCGAGGATGGGGATGGAGAGAAACGCCGCGCCCGTCGCCGTCCACAGCAGCCACTTTTTCGCAATGCGCTCGTTCAACAGGCCGTAGAGTACGAATGCCGCAGCCAGCAAGACGAAATTGATCGGGCCTGCCGCATAGCTGAAGGTTCCCGCAGCCCGCACATGGCCGCCGGCGTAGTAGATCTGCCCGCTCCCTTCGTAGGCGCCTCGATTGAGAAACGCGCCGGCTGGAGCGATGTACTGCGCGATCTCCAGGGCCGTCATCGGCAGCAGAATCCAGAGCGTCCACCGCCCGAACTGGCGGAGATCCCCGACGGCAAGATTCTCGCCCATGACAAAGGCGACGAGGAACGGAAGCAGGTAGGAACGCAGGCCATAGACGGCGGCCACCCACGGATTCTCGATGCCAATCAACTGCGCCGCGCAAAGAATCAGCAACGCAACGGTGAGAAATCCAGTGGCCAACGACCATTTTCTCGGCCATTTTTCCACGCGAAAGGCTTCGAGAAGAATCAGCAGCCCCACCGGATCACGCACCACGAGCAGCGGCGCCGAAAGCCACGGCACGAGCCACTTGCGCAACGCGCCCTCGAAGATCAGCAGCAGAAAATAGGCCCAGAAGAGCTTCTTGAGCCGCGGCATCTGGCCGCACGGCCGGGCCGGAAGTTGTCTTATTGCTGGCACGCGATGGCAGCCCTCAACGTCTCTCGAAAGTTTGCGCGATAGCGCGCCCAGGAGTGTTCCGCCGCTTTGGCTTGCGCGCGGCGCGACATCGCATCGAGCAGCGCGCGATCGCGGTCGAGCGCGAGCAGCCGCTCGGCGAGGGCATCGGCAGAACCGGCGGGAACGACAAATCCCTCCTGGCCGTCGTCGATGAGATCGCTTGCGCCCACGCGCGGCGTCACGATCGCCGGAAGTCCGCAGGCCAGCGCCTCCGTAACCACCAGGCCGAAGCCTTCGCCGAACGAAGGCAGCACGAGCACGTCCGCTTTCATCATCGAATTCAGCACTTCGTCGTGCGCCAGCGATTCGCGCCAGCGCCAGCGGCGGCAGGCCGCGTCCACGCGGGCGTTCGGCCGGAAGCGGCGGCCCACCAGCGTCAGCTCCACCCGGCCGCCAAGCCCTTCGACCGCATCCAGAGCATCGAGCAGATCGCCAATCCCCTTGTGCTGCACCAGCGAACCCACGAAGAGAGCGCGCAGCGGCTGCGCGGAATCAGCCGCCCGAGGCGCGCGGCTGCGCGGTTCCGGCGCGCCGTAATGCACCACGCGGATTTTCTCGCCGGGCGCGACGCCGTCGAGCGTGCGCCGCACATGGTCGCTCGCGACAAAGACCGCATCCGCCAGCGCCAACTCCTCGTCCTTCCAGCGCAGGTGTTCTTCAGAATCGGCAAGATTGGGAAGCAGATCGGCGAGATCGGGCCGGCGCGCAGCTTCCTGCTGGAGTTGTTCGCGCACCCAGCGCCCATAGCCGCTGGCCAGTTCGTAGATCGTTCGGATGCCCAGCCGCCGCGCTGTGCGAAAGGTTTCAAGCGCCGCACCCTCGTAGCAATAGACTGCGTCCGGCCGCAAACTGTCGAGCCGCCGCGCCACGCGGGCGTCAAAGCTGCGGGAAACGCCGACGATCGAAAACGGCCTTTCGCCGGAGGTCAGCAGCCGGCCGAGCGGCGTCGGCCCGGCGGCCAGACGAACCATCTCGCGCCACGGCGCGCAGCGCACGCGATCCTGCGGCGCGTCAAGATAGGCGCGCCGCTCCAGCAGCGTCTCGATTCTCGAAGGCAGCAGCCGGTTCCAGGCCGATTGCGGATTCCACACCACCGTCGTCCAGAACTCGGCCAGCATCCCGGCCTCGGCCAGACTCCGAACGGCGTTGCGCACGTTCTGGTTGCCGGTGGGGTGCGAAAGAAGAACGCGCGGACTATCCATGGTTCCGCTCCCCGCCCTGCTCCGAATCCCGATCCGAATCTTGCTCCGCGCATGTGCCCGTCCCGTCGGCCGCATCGAGCCAGCGCGCGTAGAGCGCCGCGTGCGCGCGCAGCCGGTGCCCGGCGTACCACTGCCAGCCGGCGCGCGAACAGGCCGCCAGCGCCTCGCCGTCGGCCAGCCGCGCCGTCCGCGGGCTCAACAGATGCACGCCCGCGCGCAAACCGTCGAACTCCCCGCAAAAATCCTGCGCGACGAGCGGAATGACGCCGTGCGCCGTGTAGGCGGCAAAGACACCTGACTTTGCCAGGCAATTCGGCGCGTAAGCAAGAGCGCCAAAGGCTGCGCGCGTCAATCGGCGATCGATCTCGTCTACGGGCAGCACACCCAGGCTTCGCACCGGAATGCCGTTGACCGCGCGCGGCGTCACGCAGACGGGGCCGATGTCCACAATCTCCCGCACATCGAGCCGCGCCAGCGCACCGCTCAGCCGCGCCAGCTCCGGGTAAACTTTTCGCCGTGTTCCGGCCAGGCCGAAGACCACGAGCGTCCGCTCGCGTTCGGCAAAGGGAACCGGCGCTTCCCCCTCGCCTGCCTGTGAAAACACGGGCAGGCGCTCGACCGGCGCGGCCGTCTGCCCGCCAAGCCAACGCGCGAAGACCTCTGCGCTGGTCACGGCCAGGTCACACGCCCGCGCAATCCTGCGATAGACGCGCTTTTGCCGCCGCGCCAGCCAGAACGCCGAGGTCCACGGCATTCCGCCCGCATACAACTCGTGAAAAAAAACCGCAATGCGAAAGCCGCCGCAAGCCTTCATGCGCTCGATCGCATCGGCCAGCCGCGCGGGCGCTCCGTCGGCCGCATAGCCATAGCCGCTCAGGTGAACCAGAATCGCGGCGGGCCGGCTTGGGCTCAACGCCGCGCAGACGTCCGTCAACTGTTCCGGCGCGCATTGCGTTACAGAAAAGGCGCGATCGCACGGCGCCCCGGCGTTCGGAACCACAAACCTCGAAGCTATGCCGAAACGCGCCTGCAACTCCGCAGCCAGCGCGACGGCATGATCGCTGACGCCGCACCGCGCAGGCGCAAGGCGCGGAAGCACCTGAATCAACTGCCGATCTGCGGCCGTCATGCGGAGCGCTTTCCAATCATTCCGATCTTCCGCCGCATCTTGCTTTGCAGCTGGACCATCGCGTTGACGCCCAGCGCCTGGCGCAGCAGCGCACGCAACTGCCGGCGATTGCGCTCGTCGATCGTGAGATTCGACCAGAGCAGCTCATCGACGGGCCGCGCGCCGTTTCCCAGTCCGCCCGAGTAGTGCAGATGGCTGATGGGCCGCCGCTCCACCTGGATGGCGCGGAATAATTCGAGAACGTCCTTGTAATCGCCGGCCCAGGACGAGGCCCAGTCGTGCGGCGGCTTACAGAGATTCAGCACCCGCCAGCCTGCCACCAGAATCGTCACGTGCAGAAGAACCTGATCCTGCCAGATCGGGATGTCGCGATGCGCCTCCATCCACGCCAGCCCTGCCAGCAGATCGGCCGGATGATGCGGCGCGCGGCGCACAAGAAAATGTCCCGAGGTCAATGCGGCTTCGAGCGAACCGGGCCCCATCAACTCCTCGAACTTCTGCGGCTGGCGCAGATTGAACCGCCCACCGGTCGCGAACTCGCAATCGGCATGGACGACATCGTAGCCGTCCAGTCGGACAAACAACTCCTCCCAGTTCATCAGCGCGACCACGTCGTTGTCCGAGTAGAGAAACTCGTCGAACTCGCCGAACCAGGCCAAAAAACGGCGCAGAAGACCCGAAGGACAACCACGGTGCCGTCCCGTCAGCTCGCGGAAGAACTCCAGGCCCTCGGCGGGAAAATCGGCGAGCGTCACCGGTTCGACCGCATCCCACCGGCCGCGAAGAATCGCGGGGCGCTCGTCGTAAGGAATGATGCGGACCGGCAGACGGCACCCGCAGCGGCGGATCGAGTCGATCAGGTTGTTACACCCGTCCTCGCTGCGCCGGTTGGCGACCAGATAAATCCCCCGCCGTGGCTTCGAAATCTGCGTTTGTTCCATGCGTTTCAGCCGCTTGCGCGGTCTTCGATGCGCCCCGCGCGCTCAGAACGATGCGGCGCTATAGAGGAGCAACCCCGTTCCGATTCCAACCATGTCATTGATAGCCTGAATCGAAAACTGCCTGCGATTGTTTGTAGGAACATACAGAATATCGCCGTCCTTCAGTGCCACGTCGGGCGCGCGGCCCTTCAAAATCTGGTTGAGCGGAATGGTCACAGCCTCTTTTCGGCCGTCTTCCAGCGTGCGCACCAGTTGCACATGCTTCAGGTCCGGCGAGTGGCCGCCGCCTCCGGCCAAGGCCAGCGCCTCTTCCACCGTCAATTGGTCGCGGCCGTTCAACACAAAGCCGCCGGAGCGCGTTACATCGCCCACGACGTAGATGATGCCCGCCCGCGGAACCAGAATCGTATCGCCGGGAAAGATCTGCACGTCGGGAATCACCGGCTTCAACGCCTCGGGATTGTAGACGACCGTCAGCGGATGCGCAGGATCGTCCTTGCGCGTCACAATCACCGTTGACGCGGCCGTTTGCTGTTCGCCACCCGCGGCGACGATCAGGTCATGCAACTTGCGCACGCCCAGGGCCGGATAGACGCCCGGCGTTTTCACCTCTCCGCTCACGGTGATGCCCTGCGTGGCGTACTCGGCGATGAAAACCGTGGTGTGCGCGGCCGACGGTTGCAAAATCTGTTCCTCGACGTAGCGTTTGGCGATCGCCGCCGCCGCTTCGTCGGCGGTCATGCCGGCCACATGCAAGCGGCCGATCAACGACAACGCAACGTCGCCGTCCGGATCGACGCGAAAACGGCCGGAAAGATCAGAATTGCCGAAGATCGCCACCTCGATCAGATCGCCAGGACCGATCCGCAAAGCCGGCGCAATCGTGGCCGGAGAAGCCGCGGAAGAGCCCGCGCCGCCAGCCTGTACGGCAAAGCCCGTCGCCTCGCCCATCGCGAGCGTGCAGCAGAGCGCGAGAACCAGCGTCCGTTTCTTCGTCATGCTATCTCTCCCTTTCGTCGTCTTCTTCGTATCCATAGGCACGGCCGGAAGAGCTTGCATCCTGGCGATCGCCGTACGCATAGAAATATTCCTTCGTGTAGAGGCCGTAACGATAGGTGTAAAAGTGCTCCAGGCGCAGGTCCACGTCGTTGACGGCCACGCCGGCCACGGGCGCATTCACGCGCCAGAGCAGGTCGCGCGACTTGAGCAGGGCGCGTTTGCGCGTCACCCCGGCCCGCGCCACCAGCACCACGGCGTCGGCGCGCACGGCCAGGGCCTGCGTGTCGGAAACAGCCAACAGCGGCGCGGTATCGAGCACGACGCGATCGAACTGCCGCACCCAGGCGCGCATCTGCTCCTCCATGCGATTGGAAGAGAGCATCTCGGCCGGATTCGGAGGCCGTGGCCCTGTGGGCAGCACATGCAGCATCGGCAACTCGCCGAGCGGCGCCGGCAACTCCATCTCCTCGCCCGGCTGTGAAAGCACCGTGGAAAGTCCGAAGCTCTGCGCGGAGATCCCGAAGACGCGGTAGAGGCTTCCCCGGCGCAGATCGGCGTCCACCAGCAAGACCCTCTCGTTGCGCTGAGCCAGCGCCACGGCAAGGTTCAACGCCGTCGTCGTTTTTCCCTCCGACGGGAAACTGCTCGTCACCACAATCACGCGCGGCGGATTGTCGATCGAAGAAAGCAGCAGGGCGCTGCGCATACTTCGGTAAGCCTCGGCGCCGTTCGACTTTGGATCCCAGAGCGTCACCAACTGCCGCGGCGCTTCCCCGGCCAAGGCGCCCGCTTCCGGCCTTCCCTCGCCATTCTTGCGCCCGGCCGCAAAAAGCAGATGCGGAATCGCCGCCAGCGACGGCAGCCCGGATGCGTGCTCAACCTCCTCGGAGGTGCGCAGCCGGTCGTCGATCGATTCGACCACAAAGGCCATCACGCAGCCCAGAACCAGGCCCGCCAGCAGTCCCAGCAGCGCCAGCTTGCTCTTCGGGGCCGAAACCGGGCTCAGAGGAACCTCGGCCCGGTCAATCACCGTAATGTTGGCCGCCGCCATGCCCGCATTGATGGTCGCCTCCTTGAGATTCGTCTGCAAGGTGTCATAAAGGTTGCGGGCCAGCTCCGCCTGGTGGCGCAGCATGGCGTACTGCGCCACGCTTTCGTTGAGCTTGTAGGCCGCCTCCTCCTGCGTCGCCAGCCGGCTGCGCAGCGCATTCTCCAGTTGCACCGCCGCCTCGTACTCATTGCGCACCTGCCGCCGCGCCAGCTCCACTTCCTTGTCAACCTGCGCCTGCACGCGGGCAATCTGGCTATCGATCTGCTGCATCGCCGGATGCCGCGGCCCCAGCTTGGTGGCCATCTGCGCGCGCCGGTCCTTCAGTTCGCTCAGTTGCGATTCGAGCGACGCCACCGCCGGATCGTCGCTCATCAGCGCCATCATCTCCGGCTTCATGGCGTCGAAGTCGCGCAGCCGCGCCTCTTTCACGATCCGGTCGGCTTCGGCGTCGTCCAGTTCCCCGCTGATCCGGCCCAGCGTCTGCAGCGTCAGGTTCGAGTTCTGGTCCGTGCCCACGATGTTATGCGCCTTTTGATAATCGGCCAGTTGGCGCTGGGCCTGGGCGGCATCCTGCTTCAGGTTGTCAATCTGCTTGGCCAGCCAGTCGGAAACATGCGCCGTGCGCTCGAAGCTGATGCGCAGCCCCTCGTCCGAGTAGGTGCTCACCAGCCCGTTGACGATCGCCGCGGCCAGCACGGGGTCCGTGCCGCGATCATGAATCGCGATAATCCGCGTGTTCGGCAGAATCGCGACCGACAGACCGCTCTTCACAATCTGGACCATGGCGTGACGCTCGGACGGCGTGATGGGCTCCTCAGCATCTGGTCCAGCCGCGCCCACCTTGCCTTGGCCGCGACGAATCCGGTCCAGCAGACCGATGCTCTGCGCCGCCTGAAACAGCACCGAATCGCTCTGCAGCACGCCAACTTCGGTCTCGAGCGCGACCGTGTCCTCTTCCTGGATCATCTCGGCCGAACTGCTGCTCAGCGAACTGGGCTTGATTTCGATGGTCGAAGAGGTTTCGTAAACCGGCGGCGTGCTGTAGGCGCGCCAAACCGCCAGGGCCGTTGTGAGAATCGCCACCACCAGGACGACATAGCGCCGCTTGGTCAGCACCCGCCAAACATCGATCAGCGACCGCTCGCCCATGGCGAGAACATTCGGCCGGTTTTCTTCCGGCAGACCGTGTTGCGAATCCGTCTGAGCTTCAATCGACATACAATTCCTTACCCCGCGCCGCCGGGAAGTTTGAAAATCATGAACAATTGCCCGTTGATCGCGCACCGCACTTCGCGATCTTTCCGTCCGAATGCCGCGCCGGCCGCGATGTCATCTGTGCGCAAGCGCGGTCTCAATCACCGCGATGGTCTTCGCCAGCGAAAACCGCGCCTCGAAACAGGGCCGCGCGCGCGCGGCCATCGCGGCCCGCTCGTCCGCAGGCATCGCGCACCATCGCGCCAGCAGCCGCTCCACGCCCGCCAGCGTATCCTCCTCGGCCAGGCCCACGCCGTCGTTGGCAATCTCCGGCCAGAGGTTGACCTGCCGACTCACAAGCACCGGGCGTCCGGCCGCGAGCGCCTCCACCACGGAGACGCCGAAGTTCTCCTGATGCGACGGCAGAACCAGCGCCTCGCAGGCCCGCAGCGCGCCCCACTTCACCGCGCCGCCGATCATCCCCGGCCAATGCACCCGCCCGGCGACGCCCAGTTCCGCAGCCCGCCGCTCGAGCTTCGCCTGCAATCCCGCCTGGTCCGGACCGGCCAGGACCAGATCAAGTTGCGGCGTCAGCGGCGCCACGCGGGCAAAGGCTTCAACCAGCAGATCGCAGCCCTTTTTCTCGTGCAGCCGCGCCAAAAACAGCAGAAAACGCCGGTCGCGCAACGCGGGCCAGGCGCGGTAAAACGCCTCGACCTCGCCGGCCGGATCGAGCGCCCCGTCTTGCTCTTCGACGAGGCCCAGCGGCGCGACCACGCTCGTCCATCGATTGGGCTGGAAACTCGTCTTCGCCAGATCGCGCTCGGTCCCGGTGGCAAAAAAAACCGCCGCCGCGTCGCGCAAAACGGCATACTGCAACGGCCAGTAGATCTGCTTCTTCAGCCGCTTCCGCGGATACTGCCGATTGAACCACGGATCGAGCGCCCCGTGCGCAAAGACGCCGTAAGGTCGCGCCGCCCGGCGCGCCGCCCGACGCACCGCCAGCCCCGGATAGCTCCACAGCCCGTGCATCACCAAGCCGTCGAAGCGCCCAGCGTTGCGGTCGAGCCAGCGGCCCAGCCGCGGCGAAAAGGCGAACTGGCCCAGATGCGATTGATCGAGCGCATGAACCGGACAGCCAATGCCGCCGAGGAACTCCGCCTGCGGGTTGTCCAGGCAGACCGCCTCGACCCTGGCGCCCGCGGCACGGATCAGTTGCCGCACCGCCTCCGGTGGCCCGCCCGTGGCCGGATCGAAGCGATCGATCACGTGCAGTATGCGCATGGACCCTCGCCCGGAATCCTCCTCGGGCCTGTGCGTCGAAACCGGCGCGATGAGCCGAACCCGCCGCGCATTTTTATCGGCGCTAGCGGAAATCGCAATGGGAACGGGTGCGGCGTCAGCCCTGTTTCCACGCTTGCTGCCCCATGCGCATTCCGGGCGGACCCGGTTCGGCCGACCGCGGTGGCCTCATTGCAGTCGCCGCTCCGGCCCGCCCGTCGGCAACGGCTCCAGATCGTCCTGAGCCACCTCGACGGCGTAGCTTTGCCGAATCTGCTCGACGGTCAAGACTACGCGCAAACCAGCCTTGCAGCGCGCCACGATGCCTTCGAAACCGGCCAGCGCGCCGGAACGGATGCGCACCCGCTGCCCGGCCGTCAACAAGGGATGCGGTTGCGCCCGCAGCGTTTCGACGCCCGCGCGCAGCGCCGCAATCGTCTCCTCCGGCAGCCATGCCGGCTCGCCGCCGGTTCCGCCCACCACCGACAGCACGCCCGGAACGCTCAAGACGCGGCCGCGCTCGCCGCGGCGCATCTGCACGAACAGGTAACCGGGAAAGAGCGGCAGATCGAGCGTCACGCGCGATCCATCGGCCCACCGGCGCTCGGCCTTGTAGAGCGGAAGATAAAACTCCACCGCGCGCTGGCCCAGGTGCTGGGCCACACGCTTCTCGTGGCGCGACGCCGTGTACAGAGCAAACCATCGGGAGGGTGGCGGCGCATCGCCAACGCTCTCCACCAGATAGCGCTCCGTGGTTTCCGCCCCGGCCTCTCCGGTTTTTTGCATGGCTCCGCCATCCTCACTTGGATGAGGTGTTTTCCACAGCCTCGCTCCCGGCACGAACCCTGCGCGCCTTCTCGCGCGCCATCCTCATCCCGAAAGCCCGTGCAATCGCCCACCGCAAACCGCTTCTTCCCGGCATCAAGCTGTCTCTTTTCAACAATCTCCCATCGGCTTTTTCCACGCGGGCACGGGGCAAATCTCCGTGCTACAACTATACCAGCCCGTCAGATCAATCCAGCGGCAATCCGTGCCGTCAGGACTGCCACAGGAACAGAGTTGGGAAACGCAATCGGCTCCGCCTTGGCCGGTCCGCAGGTTGCGTCCCGCAGGGGCAGGCGAAAATAGCCGTGGGTGGGACGCGGCCATCCCTCGCCACAAACGAAAAATCTTCATGCGATGGTTCTGCCGCCACAAACCATCCATGAATACGCCCGGATCGGGTATATTTTTGCTCAGGAACACAATTTTCCCCATCCGGGAGGCATCGCAATGCCGGAACCAACGATTCCGCAAAAATCCCCTTGTCCCGTCGCCGTTGAGGCGGGCAAGACCTACCACTGGTGCGCTTGCGGCTTGAGCGCCAATCAGCCCTTTTGCGACGGAAGTCACAAGGGCAGCGGATTGACGCCGGTCAAATACGAGGCGACCGAATCGAAGACCGTTTATTTCTGCGGCTGCAAACACTCGGCCAACCCGCCGCTGTGCGACGGCAGCCACAAGAAGCTCTAGCTCTCGCAGGAGCATTCCCCCTACAGGCGCCCGCTCCCATCGTTTTCCCGGCACTCCGAGGACAAGGATGGGAGACGGTCTACTGCGCGCGCTACGGCTGCGCCAGCGGCGTCAATCGCCGAACTCCAGATCGTCCAGCCGCCGCCATTTGTAGACGGCGATCGACACGATCCAGCTCAACACAAACAAGCCCACAATCAAGTAGCCCAGCGCGCCGAAGTTGCCGTTGAGCCGGCGCATCGCGTCCCAGAAAACGCCGCTCCAGTGGAACTCGTCGCCCACCAGGCCAAGCGCCTCCACGCCACCCACCACCACGGCCACCACCACCGAAACCGACGTAATCGTCAGATTGTAGTAGAGCTTGCGCACCGGCTTGACGAAGGCCCAGCCGTAGGCGCCGAGCATCAAAATATTGTCCGTCGCGTCGATGAGCGACATGCCCGCGGCGAACAGCGCCGGGAAGACCATGATCGACCACAGCGGCAGCCCTTTGGACGCTTCGGCCGCCGCGATGCCCAGCAGTCCGATCTCCGTCGCCGTGTCGAAGCCGAGGCCGAAGAGCACGCCCAGCGGATACATGTGCCAACTGCGCCGGATCATGGCAAACATGGGCCGGAAAAGTCGCGCCAGAAAGCCGCGGCTGGCCAGCAGCATGTCAAAATCCTCGTCCACGTAAGGCGCGCCCTGGCGCACGCGGACAAAGGCGCGGTAGATCGAGCGCAGTACGGCCAGATTCACCGCGGCGATGCCGAAGAGGAACAGCGCCGAGACCAGCGTTCCGATCACGCCGCCCACGGCCCGCGCTCCGTCCATGCGGTGCTGCAGGGCCATGGCCGTGGCGGCGATGGCCGCCGAGCCCAGGGCCACGATCGTCGAGTGGCCCAGCGAAAACAGCAGGCCCACGCCCACCGGGCGCTTGCCCTCCTGCATCAGCTTGCGCGTCACGTTGTCGATGGCTGCGATGTGATCGGCGTCGACCGCATGGCGCAGGCCGAAGCTGTAGGCCAAGAGCGCCGTCCCGATCAGCAGCGGGTAATGCCGAAAGGCCACGAGCGCCCACAGCCAGGCCGCCGCATTGAAGGCGAAAAGCAGGGCGTAGAGACCGGCGATTTTGCCGCGCAGATGGCCCGGCGCGTCGTCGAACAGATGCCTCCATGGAACGCCGGCGCGGGAACGAGCGCGTTCCCCGCCCTGCTCCGAGCCGGAATGGGGAGAATGGCCGATACATGGATATTACCATTCGGAAATTCGTGCTATCAAACGAGAATCGGGCCGCGGCGGAGGTCTGCGCGGCGCCAATTCCACCGCGCCAACGCAGGCGTCCTTCAGTTCTCCGTGCAGAGCACATCGTAGTAGTAGTTGATCGTCACCTTCTTGATGGCCGCCGGCAGTTTCGGCAATTGCACGGTCTGCTCGATGGCGTTCGCGCCATGAATCCGGATGTCGCCCATGCGGATGATCTTGCCGTTGACCAGCTCAATGTAAAGCGGAACCGTGTTGACAAACTTTGCATCGACGCCCGATTGCACGAGCCTGAAGTGCAGTTTCCATCCGTCGCCGCTCGGCGTGGCGTCGCCTTCGAAGTGATAGTTGGGCAGCGCGGTTCCGTAGACGTACTCGCGGAAGAACCAGTCCATGGTATGCGCGCCTTCGAGGTCCATCTGCGGGCTCATGTGTTTTTCGACGATGGCCTTGAAGTCCTCGGTGGTGGCGGCGCGCAGGCGATACGTATTGACGAAGTCGTGCATGGTCGCCTTGAAGCGGTCATCGCCGTCGCGCGGGCTCCACATCATCATGCGAATCATGTGCAGGATGTAGGCGCCCTTGGGGTAGACGAGATTCTGGTAGACGTTCCAGCCGGATTTGGGCGAGCTGAGGCGAATGCCCATC
Source organism: Acidobacteriota bacterium (assembly GCA_021785495.1). Classification (GTDB taxonomy): domain Bacteria; phylum Acidobacteriota; class Terriglobia; order Terriglobales; family Acidobacteriaceae; genus Telmatobacter. Next base: position 15,740 of record JAJYFB010000023.1, read on the forward strand.
GTCACCGGCCCTACATCGATGGGCCGGAAGCCGTAGGCGTTCTTTTCGGTCAGCATTCGGAGCTCTTCCTTCCAGAATTGGAAATAATCGTCGTGGCTCGACCGTGTAAACAACAGGTAGATCGCAGCCGATTCGTTGGCGAAGCCTTCGCTCATCCATTGGTCGCGATAGCCGCGGAAGCCGACGGTCTGGCCCCACCACTGGTGCGCCACCTCGTGCGGCGTGACCACGTTCCAGTAGGTCTGGGCGCTGAAGTCGCTCAAACCGAGAAAATGCTGCTGCGTCTTGTCGAAGAAGCCGCAGATGGGCAGGTAAACGAGCATGGGCCAGCTCTGGCCGTAGTTACAGGCCGACTGCTGCGTCAGAGCGATGTGCGAGAACGGCAGCGGGCCGAAATAGTTGGCGTAGATCGCGGCGGCGACACGGCCCTGATCGAGTTCGTTGCCGAGCATGGGCGTGGTGTTGAGCGTGCCGAAGGGACCGCCTTCGAGTGAGGCGAGGTAATCCGGTTTCTGCTGATTGGCGTAGGCGTCGATCGTCAACTGCCCGCCGAGCGGCATGCCGATTTTCGCCTCCTTGCTCTCGAATCTGCCGAGGCTGAAACCGGCCACGGGCAGCGGCGTCTCCGTCTTCCACTCCGAGGTGGTGATTTTTCCTTCGGTGGTCTCGTTCAGTTTCGTGCCCGTGGCGACGATCTGCAGCCCTTTGGGGACATGAAAGAGCATGTGATAGGTGGCGTAATCGCCGAGCCCCTGGCCGGAGCTGGGATACCAATCTTCGCGCGCCTCGCCGGTGGGATAGTAATTGTCTCCGCCTTCGTTGAGGACGACATCCTTGCCGGCGTAAGCAATCTTCACGGTGGCGGACTGGCCCTTTTCGAGCGGTGCGGCGAGGATGACGCCGAAGTCCGCGTCCTGACCCTTGTTTTCCTGAACCCAGTCGAGCGCCTCGCCTTTGCCGTCGGTCACCTGGCTGACGCGCAGGGTGGGATACAGATGGAGCGGAACCACGGCTACGCCGTTCTCTTCGGACTCGATTTCGACCGTGGCATGGTTGTCGAGCGATCCGCCCTTCCCGATCGTGACATCGAGATCCTCGCGCAGAATCCTGGTGGCCGCATCGTGCTCGTTTCCGCTGGCCGTGTGATTGGCGTACGCGGCGGCGCGATGAAAAGCAAGTGGAACGGTCTCCGCGTCATTGGTTCCGTCCCACCGCAGCAGCGCAACCTCATCGGGAGCCACCTCGCCGACGCCATGCGGATCGAGGATGAAGTACAGATGCGCATCCTTGCCGCCGTGAATCGCCGCAAAAAAGTACCCGTCCGGCGTCGGGCTCAGCATGTCTTCGAGCAGGCGCAGGTCGAGGTTCTGATAGAGCTTTCCGTAATAAATGGTGTGGCCGTCCTCGACGAAACTTCCTTCGGCGTGCGCGCGCAGAAAGTTTCGCAGACTCTGCGCGTCCTTGCCGTACGCATTGTCCTGCTGGCCCGGTCCGGTTGAGGCCTTGCGAATCTCGGCGGCTGTAGCGTCGGTAAAGCGCAGCACCACCCGGTCAAAGTCCTCGTCGAACTCTTCGGTGTGCGCCGCGATGGAGAGATTGTGCCGCTCCTCGGCCATGGGCGGCGTGATGTGCAGATGGCCCTGCCCCTGAAAGACCGCTCCCGTAATCTTGCCGTTCACCGCGCCATAGAACGCGAAACTCCCGTCTTCAAAGGTGAAGGTGGCGGCGTCGCGCTGCAGCGTGAAGTTTTTTACGGTGACCGCTTCGCCCTCCGGCGACAAGTTGCGCAACTGCTGGTAGACGGCGTTGGCGTTGGCCGCGCGCTGCGCCCGGAGGAGATGCGCCGAGGCCGCGGCGGCTGCCAGAAGAACGAAATACGGCAGACGAGCGCGAAGGTTCATGGAGGCTCCACTGAGGAAGAATTCTGTTGGATCACTATAGTCGAGAATGGAAGCCCTTGTCGCAGAATTTTCGCGGCATTCGGATGAGCAGCCAGAACGATCGCACCTGGATTGCGGATTGTCGCCAGGAACGGCGCTGAAAAGACGCAGATGCAGCAGGCCTGAAGGGCGGGGACATTCCTCCGCACCCGCCTGCGTCGCGACTAAAGTGATCACGCCCTTTCAGGGCGTCGCTTGGCGCAAAGCCTCTCGCTCCTGGCCGGCCGCGGGTGCGCAGATCCAGCCCAGTTCGGCCCAGGCGGCAAACCACGCGCGCAGGCGCTCGGCCTGGCGCTGCGGCGCAAGATGCGAGCCGGCGAATCCCGCGGCGATGGCCTCGCCAAGCCTCTTCCCGGCGCCAAGAGCGTCGAGCACAAGGAACTCCTCCCGTTCGAGACGCCGGTAGTAGACCGTAAGATCGACGCGGTGCGCGGCCAGCCACGTGGCGCGCGGGCGCAACCGCGGAATCCTCGTCTGCTTCTCCGCGTTCTCTTCGCGTTCGACGCTGGCTTCACCCGGTAAGTGCTTTTCCCGCCGGTGCAGTTCAACAACCAGATCGTCGGCCGGATAGTTGAGCGCAAGAAGCTGCACATGCGGCTGCAACGCAAGACGCGAATCGCCGTCGAGCGCGGCGATCTCTTCAGCGTCGAGCGGCGCGCGTTGCGCTGCATCGAAGGCCTCGACAAAGGCCCACTCGATGCGCGCCACGTCCACGGCAAGTCGGCAACGCGGCCCGGCCGCTTCAGGATGCGCCGCCAGCCACTCCGGCAGCCGCGCGCCAAGGTTGCGCAGCGTAAACGACCGGCTGGGATGCGCGGTGAGATAGGCGACGGCGAGCGCCTCAAAGCGGCGGCCGCCTGCGATGGCGCGCAGGGCGGGAAAATCCTCGGCCAGCGCGTCGAGCACGCGAAACCAGTACTGACGGTTGTAAATCTCCAGACGCTCGAAGGCCGTCAGCCGGCTGTTCGGCGCGATCAACGAGGCGGCAACGTCTTTCATGGGCCGCCCGTCGGGCGCAGTTGCGCGCATCGCGTAGCCGGCTGCCAGCGGCTGCACGATGGCGGCGGCCATGGCGCGTTGCAGTTGCGCCAAGCTCATCGGCTGCGGGTTCGTCGTTTGCGGACTTGTCTGCTGCGCATTCACTGCATTCATTGCGCAACCTCCGCCAGTTCGGGCGTCTCGCGGTGCAGAAACCGCTCGGCCTTTTTGGCCTCGGCGTGCACCTCGTCGAAGCTGGGGATGCGATCGTCCCATTCGAGCAGCGTCGGCGTGGGGCCGCAGCGCTCGATGGCGCGCGCGTAGAGCCGCCAAACCGGCTCGACGACGGGATGGTCGTGCGTATCGAGAATGTACTTTTCGTAACGCGAGTGGCCGGCGATGTGAATCTGCGCCACGCGCCCGGCTGGCACGGCATCGACATAGGCGAAGGGATCGAATTCGTGGTTCATCGCCGAGACGTAAATATTATTCACGTCCAGAAGAATGCCGCAGTCGGCCCGCTCGACGACTTCCGTCAAAAACTCCCACTCGGTCATCTGCGAATCCGTAAAGGCCGCATACGAGCTGACGTTTTCGACGGCGACGGGAATCTCCAGGAAATCCTGAACCCTGCGCACACGCTCGGCCGTGCGCTCGACCGCCTCCCACGTGTACGGCAGCGGCAGCAGATCGTGCGTGTACGCGCCGTCGACCGAGCCCCAGCAGAGATGATCCGTCAGCCAGGGCGTCTTCGTGCGCCGCACAAGCCGCTTGAGCCGGCGCAGATGCTCCGGGTCGGGCTCCGTCGCCGAACCGAAGTACATCGAGACGCCGTGCTGCACCACGCGATACTCGTCCAGAATCCGGTCGAGCGTGGCCAGCGGACGGCCCCCGTCCATCATGAAGTTTTCCGAAATGATCTCGAACCAGTCGACGACCGGCTTGCGCGCAAAGATGTGCTCGTAGTGCGGAATGCGCAGGCCGATGCCGACCCCATGGTTCTGGTGCGCATTGAAACGATTTCCGGCCATGGATGGAGCTTCCAGTTGCTTGTCGCCGACGCGGGTTGAAGAGCGCTGCAGAAGGATTCGGCGGGCGGGAAGCCGCGGATTTGCAGGATGCCCGCCGAACCGCCGGGGCGTTAAGAGAGATCAGGCATCTTCGAGCCGTCGGTGGCGCAGCCGCCCTTGCCCTTGCAACTGTTCTTGCCCTTGCAGCCGTTGTCGCTGGACTTGCAGCCGCCCTTGCCTTTACAGGAGTTCTTGCCCTTGCAGGAGTGCTTGCTGGCGTTCATGTTGAAGCCGGCATCGCTCAGGCCGGCCGATACGGCCGTCGCCTGATTGGCCTGCACAGCACTCTGCGCCGCCGCGCGCGCCGCAACAGCGCTTCCGCCCGCCAGACCGGCGAGCGCTGCCGTGAGAAGCATCGAGTTGATCGGATTCTGCATGACGTTTGACCTCGGGATCGGTTCGGCGGAGTGTCTCCGCGGGGTTGGGGAGGGCCGACGGGAAGACGCTTCCCGCCGGCGCAATCGGTGGTACTCTCTTTCAGAGTCTTGCCTGCTGGAAAGGTTACAGCAAAAGTGGACTATTTTTGTCTATTTTTCGCAAACCACTGCGATCTTCCCCAAAACTTAGGGCCATGCGAAAGAATAATTGCCGAAATCGCGCCGCATGGCTGTACAATTCCCAGCAAGGAGAACTATGGCCGGAGACATGCAAATTACGTGCAGCGACTGTGGGCAGGAATTTACCTTCACCGCTGCGGATCAGGCGTTCTTTCAGGAACGCGGTTACTCGACCCCGAAACGTTGCAAGAATTGCCGTCAGGCAAGAAAAAACGAGCAGGGGGGATCCGGCTACCGTTCGGCTCCTTCACAGGGTACGCCTGTGATTTGTTCCGGATGCGGTCAGCCCACAACCGTACCCTTCGAGCCGCGTGGCGACCGTCCGGTGTACTGTCGCGATTGCTTTTCGGCGCGTAAGGGCAGCGGCGGCGGCTCCAGGGGACGCGACCGCGGATAAGGGCACGACCGGCCGGGGAAGCCTGTTCTTGCCCGGCCGGACAACTCACTTCATCGCAACGGACGGCAAGGCTGCAAGTAGTGCGACGACGCGGCCTGACAGACGATCGGGGAATACACTTGCGCTTTTCGCTGCCCTTGCGCGTACGCATCAATTTTGGCCATTCAGCCAGTAGCAGCCGGCAAGTCTCCGAATGAATTTACCGCTGCGGCCTCCAGAGCTACTTCCACAATCCCGGCAGATTGGAAGCACAACTCCACGCGGATTCAGCCCATCACAAGGCTTGATCGAGTCTGTTCTTTCGCCCCTTGAAGCGGGCAGATACGAAACGCAGAGAATCTTCGCCGCGAAACCTGCATTGTGCAAGAGGCGTCTGTTCGACCGATTCTCGTTTCAGCTTACTTAATCCGGTAAACGACAGCATCCTCAAGATATTTATCGCCGAATTTCTGGCCCCCCAGTCTCATGCCGCGGGTGTCCGCCGCCGTGGCAAAAGCCTCGCGAAGATCCCGAATCATCGGGTCATCCATCGGCTTCATCAAAATTGTAGGTTCCCGGTGCGATGGAATCTTTGCTTTCCGCAGCGCGTCATTAATCTCGGTGTACGCGGCCAGCGGAGAGACCTGATCGAGACGGTCGGAGGCAATGACCAGTCTCCAATCCTCGTAATCAGGCAATTTTGCCCACAGAGCGACATTCGGCGTTTTGCCGTCGTCGTCCATTGCCTGAATGACGCTGTCGCCATTCTCGATATCGAAACTCACCAACGCTGGTGTACCCATGGCAGGATTCCTCCTTGTGGATCTTCAATCGCGTTGAGGAGATCGAACGCCTGCTGTCGAGTTTTTCCTCTGTCGTAGCGGCTGGTCTCGGACCAGGCCAGCAACAGATTCCAGTTCCTCTTCAGCGCGGGGTTCGAGACTACATCCGTATCCCAGTCGTCTTTAACTTGCGCCAACCGAAAAAGCTCTTTCAGGCTATGCGTGTGACTCTCAAGAACGAGCGTTTTGTCCGGGAAATCGTACAGCTTCGTGCGCTTGGCAATACACGCCTTGAAGGCGCACTCGACGGCATAACCTGCAAGATAGTATGCGCCATCCGGAAACCCCGCAGCCAGCAAAGCCTTCGCCTCGTCGAGGCGAAGGCTCGTCAGTTGCTGAAAGTCGCTTCGGTTCATGGGCTTTCCCTATCCGCGCCGTACCCCTTTTGCGGACGGCGGGGTGCGATCGGCGACAACATCGCTTACGCGCGGCTCAGGTAGGCGCCTTCGCTGGTGTCGACGCGGATCTTTTCGCCCTCGTTGATGAAGGGCGGCACCTGCACGACGAGGCCCGTTTCGAGCTTGGCCGGCTTGGTCACGCTCGATGCGGTCGCCGACTTCAAGCCTGGCTCGGTCTCGACAACTTCCAGATCCACCGTCTGCGGCAACTCGATGCCTACCGGCTGGCCGTCGAAGTAGCTGACGTGAATCTGCAGGTTGGCCGTAAGGTACTCGACCGCATCGCCGAGGGTCGCGCTCTTGAGCACGGTCTGCTCAAAGTCCACCGGGTTCATGAAGTAATAATCGTCGCCGTCGGCGTAGAGAAACTCCATGGGAATCTCGTCCACCACGACTTTTTCGATGGCGTCGGCCGAGCGGAAGCGGTGCTCGAACATTGCGCCCGACTTCAGGTTGCGCAGCTTGGCCTGGATGAAGGCGCGCAGGTTGCCGGGCGTGCGGTGCTCGACCTTGAAGACCAGGTGAAGCTGGTCGTTATGCTTGATAATCATGCCCGGACGAAGTTGCGTGGCGGGAATCGCCATAAAGAGACTGCTCCTTGCTGAATTGGCGCGCTTTGCGCACGGAAAGATGCCGTTTAGCCTATATTGATTGTAGCCCAGCCGGGAGTCAGGCGAAATGGACGGGCGCAGGACGCGCATCCGCCGATGCGATGGTTCGCCCGGCGTCCGGTCGAATCTGGAACCATCGAAACATGGAATGGCAACGGGCCGCGCAAGGCCGATCGAGAGAGCAAGAACGCATGGACAAACCGGTTTCCATCTGTGTCATCGGCAGCGGCTACGTCGGCCTCGTTGCCGCCGCCTGCTTTGCCGAGATAGGCCACAGGGTCGTCTGCGTCGATAACGACGAGGCCAAAGTCCGCCAGCTCTGCACAGGCGGCGTGCCCATCTTCGAGCGGCATCTGCCGGAGTTGCTGGCGCGGCATCGCGGCCACGCCATTCGCTTCACCACCGATCTGGGCGAGGCCGTGGCCAGCAGCGAGGCGGTCTTTATCGCCGTCGGTACGCCGCAAGGCGACTCCGGCGCGGCCGACCTTTCTTACGTCGAGGCGGTCGTCGCCGAGATCGCGCGCACCATCGTCAGCTACAAGGTGATCGTCGAGAAGAGCACGGTTCCGGTCTACACCAACGATTGGATTCGCCGCGTGCTCCTGCGCCACGGCGTCGCGCCCGAGAGCTTCGACGTGGTCTCAAACCCCGAGTTTCTGCGCGAAGGCACGGCCGTCGAGGACTTTCTGCACCCCGACCGCATCGTCGTCGGCGCCAACAGCGAGCGCGCCGCCGAGCTGCTGCGGCGCATTTACGCGCCGCTCGCCGAGGGCGGCTACTACGCGCAGGCGGGAGCGCTTGCGGGCGCTTGCGGCGTCGACCGGCCCGCCAAGCTGCTGGTCACCTCCACGCAAAGCGCCGAGATCATCAAGCACGCTTCGAACGCCTTCCTGGCCATGAAGATTTCCTTCATCAACGCCGTGGCCAACCTGGCCGAGGCCGTCGATGCCGACATCGAAGACATCGCGGCCGGCATCGGCCTGGACAGCCGCATCGGCCCCAAGTTTCTGCGCGCCGGCCTCGGCTACGGCGGCTCCTGCTTCCCGAAGGATGTGGCCGCCTTCCACTGGGTGGCGCAGGAACGGGGCGTTGACTTCCATCTTCTCGAAGAGGTGCGGAAGATCAACGAGACGCAGAAGCAGGTCTTCTTCCACAAGGTGCGCTCGGCTCTGTGGACGCTGCGCGGCAAGCGCCTGGCGGCCCTCGGGCTGGCCTTCAAAGGCGATACCGACGACATCCGCGAATCGCCCGCCATTGGCATGATTCAGATGCTGCTCGACGCCGGCGCCATCGTCACGGCTTACGATCCGGCGGCGATGGAGCGCGCGCAAGAAACGCTGCCGCCCGCCCAAAACATGCACTACGCGGACGACCTCTACGCGGCCGCCGAGAACGCCGACGCGCTGCTGATCCTGACCGACTGGAAGCAGTTCGCCGCCCTCGATCTGGCCCGCCTGAACCGGGCCATGCGCTTCCCGATCGTCATCGACGGCAGAAATCTGTACAAGCCCGCCGAGATGCAGCGCTGCGGATTCACTTACGTCAGCGTCGGCCGCCCGACGGCCTATCACGCGCAAGAGGGCAAGCCGCGGAAAGACAGGGACTAGGGACGAAGGGACTAGGGACGAAGGGACCAAGGGACCCAAAACTCGACCGGAGTTGCCGTTTCCCGTTTGAGTTCTGAAGAAATCAAGATTGCTCGCCGTTGGCAATGAACTGACAACTGAGAACTGACAACTGACAACTGAGAACTGATAACTGTCTTTCGGAGCTTTCATTTTGACCATGCGCGTTCTTGTCACCGGCGCTGCCGGCTTTCTCGGCTCCCATCTGACCGACCGCCTGCTGCACGACGGCCACACCGTCGTGGGCGTCGACAATCTTTCCACGGGCAACCTCGAAAACCTCGCCCATCTGGGCGACCATCCGCGCTTCCGCTTCGAGGAGCGGGACATCTGCGCGAGCTTCGATCCCGGCCCGGTGGATTTTGTTTTCAATCTGGCCTCGCCGGCCAGCCCGCCCGAGTATCTGCGCCTGGGCATTCAGACTCTGCGCGTCGGCTCGGTCGGCGTCGAGCACACGCTTGAAATCGCCGCGCGCCATCATGCCGGCTATCTGCACGCCTCCACTTCGGAGTGCTACGGCGACCCGATCGAGCACCCGCAGCGCGAGAGCTACTGGGGCAACGTCAATCCCATCGGCCCGCGCTCGGTCTACGACGAGGCCAAGCGTTTCGCTGAAGCCATGACCATGGCCTATCACCGTTCTCACGGCGTCAACACGCACCTGGCGCGCATCTTCAACACCTACGGGCCGCGGCTGCATCCGGCCGACGGCCGCGTCATCTCGAACTTCATGATGCAGGCCCTGCGCGGCGAGCCGCTGACCATCTACGGCGACGGCCAGCAGACGCGCAGCTTCTGCTACGTGGACGATCTGATCGAAGGCCTGGTGCGCCTGGCCCGCAGCGGCGAGCACCTCCCGGTCAACCTTGGCAATCCCGGCGAGTTCACGATTCTCGAATGCGCGCAGGCCGTCCTCGAAGTCACCGGCTCGAAGAGCAAACTCTGCTTTGTCGACCTGCCGGTGGACGACCCCACGCGCCGCCGTCCCGACATCGCCAAGGCCCGCGCCGTGCTCGGCTGGGAGCCGCGCATCCAGCTCAGGAACGGCCTCACGAAATCTCTCGACTACTTCAAGAGCCAGCTCGTGCCGCGCGAAGAGGCCCGCCCCATCTCCTGAAGAGCAAATCCGCTGCGGCGATCGAATCCCGGCGCATCTTCGCCGCCAGGAGCAGGCTCGAACGCCATTTCGGCATCCGCAGCAGGACGCGCCAACAGACCCGCGCACGGTTCGATACAATGTTGCCCATGGAAACCCTCCAGTACAATCTGCCGCAAAGCCACATCCCTGCCGCCTGGTACAACATTGTTCCCGATCTTCCGGCGCCGATGGCGCCGCCGCTGCATCCGGGCACGCTGCAGCCGCTCACGCCCGACGATCTGGCGCCGATCTTTCCCCGGGCGCTGATCGAGCAGGAGGCCAGCACCGCGCGCGAGATCGAGATTCCCGGCGAGGTGCGGCAGATTTACGCGCAGTGGCGGCCCGCACCACTGATTCGGGCGCGGCGGCTCGAAAAGGCCCTCGATACGCCGGCGCGCATTTACTACAAATACGAAGGCGTCTCGCCGGCCGGTTCGCACAAGCTGAACACCGCCGTCGCCCAGGCCTGGTACAACAAACAAGCGGGCATCACGCATCTTTCCACCGAGACCGGCGCGGGCCAGTGGGGATCGGCCCTCTCGATGGCCTGCGCCTTCTTCGGCATGGAGTGCCGGGTCTTCATGGTGCGCGTCAGCTACGACATGAAGCCCTATCGTCGCGCGCTGATGGAGGCCTTTGGCGGCTCAGTCGTCGCCAGCCCCAGCCCGCTGACCGACTCCGGCCGCGCCATTCTCGCCGAGCATCCCGACTCCAGGGGCTCGCTGGGCATCGCCATCTCCGAAGCCGTCGAAGTGGCCGCCAAGGATCCGCAGACAAACTACGCGCTCGGCAGCGTGCTCAATCACGTGCTGCTGCACCAGACGGTGATCGGCCTGGAGGCCATCGAGCAGATGGCCCTGGCCGGCGACGAGCCCGACGTCGTGATCGGCTGCACCGGCGGCGGTTCGAATTTTGCTGGCCTCGCCCTGCCTTATCTCGGCCGCAAGCTCAAGGGCAAGTCGCAGGCGCGCATCGTGGCCGTCGAGCCCAACGCCTGCCCCAGCCTGACCAAGGGCCGCTTCACCTACGATTTTGGCGACACCGCCCATCTGACCCCGCTGGTCAAAATGCACACCCTCGGCAGCGCCTTCATCCCGCCCGGCATTCACGCCGGCGGCCTGCGCTATCACGGCATGGCCCCGCTGGTCTCGCACGTCGTCAACCTCGGACTGGCTGAGGCCGTTCCCGCGCAGCAACTGGACGCTTTCGCGGCCGGCGTCCGGTTTGCGCGCTCCGAAGGCATCCTGCCCGCGCCCGAATCCAACCACGCCATCGCCGAAGTGCTCCGCCAGGCCCTCGAAGCCAGGGCCGAAGGCAAGCCGCGCGTCCTGCTCTTCAACCTGAGCGGCCATGGCCACTTCGACATGCAGTCGTACATCGACTACCACGCCGGCAAGCTCCAGAACTATGATTATCCCGAAGAGGAGATCGCCATGGCGCTTGCGGGGTTGCCCCCAGTGGGTTAGCTTGGACATGGAGCCTTTGATGGTGCGCTGGGCCCGGTTCAGAACTTCAAGAGGCACTTTTTTACGGCCCGTGCGTCGAATGGCCAGCCGGAGTTTGCGTTCTGTCGGCCGCGCACCGCTGAACCCAAAACAAAATAGTCAAACCAGGGGGTACGAATTCGAATGACGAAATGCAGCGGGATGGCATTTCTTTCCTTTGTTTTTGCCGCAGTCGTGGCCTGCACAGGCGCGGCCCAGGCCCAGACGGCCAACACGCAGAAGACGGGCGCGCAATTCGACATCGGCGGGAGCTTTTACCACGCTTTCACCAGCGGCACCAGCGGCGATGGGACCAAGCAGACCCCCACGGACGCTTCCGGCGGCATGATTGAGGCGCGCTACCTGAAAAGCGGCCTGCGCGGTTTGGGCATGAGCTACGAGTTCAATCTCGAAAACACAACCTATGTGCCCAACGGAACCGCGTGCTTCTATGACTGTTCCAATCCGGTGACGACGCTTGCGTCCAAAGACAGCAAATTGATCTTCGAATGGGTACCCTCAATCGTGGTGGGACGGATGCGCCCCTTCGCCATTGGCGGTGTGGGCTTCTTCATCAGCTCCTCCGATCCCAGCATGTATGGAACGGGAAGCTCCGCCACCATGGGCTACCAGGTCAATACCGTGGTTCGGCCGACCTACGTCTTCGGCGGCGGTTCGGATTTTTCCCTGACAAGCCGCTTCGGCGTGCGCCTGCAATACCGCTATAACCTCTACAAAGCGCCCAATCTTTCCGCGATTTATCCGGCCACCGGCGCTTGGACCGGCTCCTCCGAGCCCATGGGCGGCGTCTTCTACCGGTTCTAGAACGGCAGGTTCCTGCTCGCTTCCCGCAGACGCTCCGCATTCCCTC
>JAJYFB010000158.1 GCA_021785495.1 Acidobacteriota bacterium
CATCGAGCAGTCGAACCGGCCGGCGCTGATCCTGGCTCACAACAAAACGCTGGCCGCGCAGCTCTATCACGAGTTCAAGCAATTTTTCCCCTCGAACGCCGTCGAGTACTTCGTCAGCTATTACGACTACTACCAGCCCGAGGCCTACATTCCCGCTGGTGATCTCTATATCGAAAAAGAAGCCACGGTCAACGAGGAACTCGACAAGCTGCGCCTTTCGGCCACGCGCTCGCTTTTTGAACGCCGCGACGCCATTATTGTCAGCTCAGTCAGTTGCATCTACGGCCTCGGTTCGCCGGAGGCGTACTACGGAATGCTTCTGTTGCTCGAAAAAGGCCAGCGCATCAGCCGCAAGGACATCGCGCGGCGGCTGGTCGAAATTCTCTACGAACGCAACGACACGGATTTCCGGCGCGGCGCCTTTCGCGTGCGCGGCGACGTGATTGAAGTCTTTCCCACCTACGACGAAAACGCCTATCGCATCGAACTCTTCGGCGACGAGATCGATTCGCTCGCCCAGATCGACCCGCTCTTCGGCACGGTCAAACAGAAGTACGCGCGGCTGCCGATCTACCCCAAGAGCCATTACGTCGTCCAGCCCGAACGCAAGGCCGAGGCCATCGATTCGATCACGGCCGAGCTGAACGAGTGGGTGGCGCATCTCGAGTCCGAGGGGCGCATGGTCGAGGCGCAGCGCGTCCACCAGCGCACGCGCTTCGATCTGGAGATGATCAAGTCGATGGGCTACTGCCACGGCATTGAGAATTATTCGCGGCATTTTTCCGGACGCCTGCCGGGCGAGCCGCCGCCCACGCTTCTCGATTACTTTCCGCGCGACTATCTGCTCTTTGTCGACGAGAGCCACGTGACCATTCCGCAGGTGCACGGCATGTGGCACGGCGACCGCAGCCGCAAGCAGAATCTCGTCGAGTACGGCTTCCGTTTGCCTTCGGCCCTCGACAACCGCCCGCTCAAATTCGACGAGTTCGAGCATCGCGTTCACCAGACGATCTACGTTTCGGCCACGCCCGGCCCTTACGAGCTGACGCGCGCGGCCGGCGTAGTCATCGAGCAGGTGATCCGTCCCACGGGCCTGGTCGATCCCGAGGTCGAGATTCGCCCCGTCAAAGGCCAGATCGACGACTTGCTGGCCGAGATTCGCGACCGGTCCAAACGCAGGGAAAGAGTGCTCGTGACCACGCTGACCAAGCGCATGGCCGAGGACCTCGCCAATTATTACAGCGAGGTGGGCGTGCGCTGCCGCTACATGCACTCGGAGATCGAGACCCTCGAGCGCGTCAAGCTGCTGGCCGGGCTGCGCAAAGGCGAGTTCGACGTGCTGATCGGCATCAACCTGCTGCGCGAAGGGCTGGACCTGCCGGAGGTTTCGCTGGTGGCGATTCTGGACGCCGATAAAGAAGGCTTCCTGCGCTCGGCCGGATCGCTCATCCAGACCATGGGCCGGGCCGCGCGCCACGTCGCCGGCCGGGCCATCCTCTACGCCGACACCGTCACCGACTCGATGCGCCGGGCGATCGACGAGACCGATCGCCGGCGCGCGAGGCAGCGCGCCTATAACGAGGAGCACGGCATCACGCCGCAGTCGGTCGCCAGCCGCGTCGAGATGGGCCTGGCCGAGATTCTCCAAACCGAGTACGGCGAGATCGACGAAGAGCAGATTGCCGGCATTCCCGAGTTCAAGACCAGGGAGGAGTTCGACGCCTATATCGCACGACTCGAAGCCGAGATGCGCGAGGCCGCCAGGAAATTCGAGTTCGAGAAGGCCGCCAAGCTCCGCGACACGATCAAAGAACTGCGCGAAAAGGAGTTCTTGTTCGCTTAGGCCCGGCGCGAGAAAGCTCGTGCGGAATTTCTTGTGGCGAATCGAGTCTCGGCAGCGGCGAAAGCCCCATTCATTCCAGGCGTTTGACGGCACGACTCACGTCGCGCCCGTTCACGTCCCGCAGATGCGCCGGAACTGGATTTGGCAAGCTGCCCATGCGTCCACAGAGTGTTGAGCGCCCGTCCTCGCTCGCCATGCCCCTGCCCCGCCGCCGCCCCGCAGACAACCGAGCCGCGGAATTGCACATCTCAACCAGGAGCAGGCACCTTGCGGCGTCGCAGCAAGCAGCGGCCCGGCGCGCCATGACTGGCCATGACAACGATTCTTCTCGTGGACGACGATCCGCTCCAGGCATCGTTACTGCTGTCGCTGCTGCAGCGGAGGTTCGGCGATGTGCGCCGTGCCGCCGATGCGGCCGAAGCGCTGTGCCTGATCGAGCAGCCCGAATTCGCCGGCACGCTCAGTCTGGCCATCTCCGGCCATCACACGCCGGGCATTGGCGGCCCGGCTTTTGTCAACGAGTTGCGAGCGCGGATGCCGCGCCTTCCCATTCTGGTTTTGGGCTCGAACGGCGAGAGCCCCACCGACTATGCGCAGGATCGTATCTTCTTCCTTGCCCGGCCCTTCGCCAACGAAACCATGCTCCACAGAACCGGGCAGATTCTCCAGGGCCAGATTCTCCGGGGGAACACCGATGCCGTCGCCTGATGAGCACCCAGCCCGCGCAGGTCCGCACCCCGTCTGCCGCGTGAGCCAAATCACATCGGAAAGACCTATCATAGAGAGAGAATAGCCGTGGCGAGGAGATCCCCGTTCCCCCTCCCGCGCGTGCGAAAATCGTTCAGGAGTCGTCATGGCAGCCTTTGGAAGCCTCTGTCTTCTTATCGCTCTGGCTTTGGCCACGTATAACCTTTTGGCCGGAGCCCTCGCGCTGCGGCTGCTGGCAACCGGGCAGCCCGCCAGGATTGCCCCGGAGCGGCTGGCCGAAACCGCCCGCCGGGCCGGAATCGCCGGCTTTGTCGCCGTCACCGGAGCGGCCTTCGCGCTGGTCTGGGCGGTGCTGACCAACGATTTCTCGATCGCGTACATTCTGGAGCACTCCAACCGCGCGCTGCCCGTTCCGTACAAGTTCGCCGCGCTGTGGAGCGGCCAGGAGGGCTCGCTGCTCTTCTGGGCCTGGCTGCTGGCCGGTTACGGCTTCATCCTGCGCCTGCGCCACAGGACCGACGTCAAGCTCTTTGCCTACGCGGGAACGATTCTGGCCGGCATTCAGACCTTTTTCCTGCTGGTGCTCAACTTTGCCGCTCCGCCTTTTTCGCTGCTCAAGGGGGCGATTCCCGACGACGGCAACGGCCTGAACCCGCTGTTGCAGTACCCGGAGATGGTCATCCATCCCCCGCTGCTTTACCTGGGCTACGTGGGCTTTTCCGTGCCCTTCGCCTTCGGGCTGGCCGCGCTGATGATGCGCTACCCCGGCGAAAAGTGGATTCGCATCACGCGCAACTGGACGCTGGTGACCTGGCTGTTCCTGACCTGCGGCATCTTCCTCGGCATGCACTGGGCCTACGCCGTGCTGGGCTGGGGCGGCTACTGGGGCTGGGATCCGGTGGAGAACGCCAGCCTCATGCCCTGGCTGACCGGAACCGCCTTTCTGCACTCGGTGACCATGCAGGAGCGCAAGGGCATCATGAAAACCTGGAACGTCTGGCTGATCTTCGCCACCTTCCTGCTGACCATGCTCGGCACCATGCTCACCCGCGGCGGCCTGGTCAGCTCGGTGCACGCCTTCGCGCAATCGTCCATCGGCTACTGGTTCATGGCCTTCATGGCGGTGGTCCTCGTGGTTTGCCTGGCCGCCTACGGCGTGCAGCGCGGCCACCTGAAGAACGAGCGGCCCATCGAATCGCTGGTCAGCCGCGAATCGAGCTTCCTGTTCAATAACCTCGTGCTGCTGCTGGCCTGCTTCGTTATTCTGTGGGGCACGCTTTTTCCGGTCTTTACGCAACTGCTCAACGGCAGCAAAGTGACGGTCGGGGCGCCGTTTTATAACGCCGTCGCCGTACCGATCGGGCTGTTTCTGCTCTTTTTGGCCGGGGTGGGACCGCTGCTGCCCTGGCGCGCCACCTCGCTCAAGGCCGTCAAGCGCAACTTCGTGCTGCCCGTCGTGGCGCTCTGGGCGACGGCTCTGTTTTGCCTCGCCGCAGGGGCCAATCCCTGGAAGGACGGCGTCTTTGAGACCGGCCGCTTGTACGCGCTGGTGGGCTTTTCGCTGGCGGCGGCCGTGCTGACGGCCATCGTCACCGAGTTTCTGCGCGGAGCCGCCGTCCTGCGCAAGCAGACCGGCCACAACCTCTTTGCTTCGCTGGTTCTTCTGGCGCGCCGCAACACGCGCCGCTATGGCGGCTACCTGGTCCACATCGGCGTGGTGATCGTCGTCATCGGCCTGTGCGGTGCGGCCTTCAATCGCAGCGTCGAGCGCGAACTGGGCGTGCATGGCAAGATGAGCGTCGGCCCGTACACGCTCGAATGCACCGGCTTCACGCAGGACTCGAACGACAACTACGACTCCGACTACGCCCTGCTGAACGTCTACAAAGACGGCAAATTCGTCTTCCAGGTCTCGCCCGAACGGCGCGTCTACCAGGCCAGCGGCCAGCCGCAGACGATGGTCTCCATCCACTCGACGCCGGAGTGGGATCTCTACGTGGTCTACGAGGGCACGAACCCGGACACCGGCCAGCCCATCGTCAAGGCGTTTTTGAACCCGCTGGTGGGCTGGATCTGGATCGGATTGCTGGTCATGGTCTCCGGTTCGCTGCTTGCGCTCCTGCCGAGCCTTGCGCCCCAGGCCGTCGCCTTGCGCGCTCCGGCCGCCGAGGCGCCAATCGGCCGCGAAGCCAGCCTCGAAACCGGCAATCCGGGAGGATTTTGAGCCATGCCTGAAGCGCAGGGATTGAGCCTGGGCGCGCTGCTGCTGATCGCGCTCTTCGCCTACACATTCTGGCCGGAAGAAACTTCAACCCACCAGCGGGAGAAGTCGCGCCTGGACTACCTGCTCGAACGCAAGGAACAGCTCGAAGAGAATCTGCGCGACCTGACCTTCGAGTTTCGCGCCGGCAAGTACCCGGAAGAGGATTTCGCCGCGCAGCGCGGCCAACTGGAGCACGAAACCGCCGCACTGCTGGCCGAGATCGAGCTTTTGCAGCGGGCGTAAAGGGCTGCGCAATGGAGCAGCCGCAAGAGTCCGCACATCTGCGTGAGGCTCTGTGTTTTCCTTGCGTTCTCTGGATTTGTTGTTTTGAGTTGAGTTGGCGCGCGGCAGGTATCCTGAAGGCCATCCCTTCGTCGTTTGGCTCGTAGTATTCTGGGACTGCCGGGGAAACAAAGGAGAGATTCCATCCATGAACGCCGCCATCGAAAGCCACCAGGCCGAGATCGCACGGCTTTGCCGGCAGTTCCACGTGGCGCGGCTTGAACTCTTCGGTTCGGCTCTTCGCGACGATTTCGATCCCGCGAGCAGTGATTTCGATTTTGTTGCGACATTCGAACCTCTGCCGATGGAATCGAAAGTGGATGCGTATTTTGGATTCAAGAACGCTCTCGAAGAGATGTTGCGGCGTCCCGTGGATGTCGTGATGCCCAAAGCGATGAAGAACCGCTATTTCCGGCAAGCCGTGGAGAGAGACAAGGCGCTCCTCTATGCGGCGTGATCCAAGAGTATATTTGCTCGACATTCAGGAGGCGGCGCGCGCCGCGATTCGGTTCACAGCCGGTAAGACCTTCGAGAATTACCTCGATGACGATATGCTTCGCATGGCGGTTGAGCGTGCGCTAAGTATCGCCGGCGAGGCAGTTGCGCAACTCATCAAGACTGACGATTCGATGGCTGCGAGAATCGCCGATTCTCGCAGCATCATCGGGTTTCGAAACGT
>JAJYFB010000159.1 GCA_021785495.1 Acidobacteriota bacterium
AAGCTGCCAACGCAGCGGAGGGAATAATGCTCTTGCTGGGGATCATGAACGTGAGATTTCTTTCTCCACCCTACAGTAATTATTGAAGGGCTACTTGTCTCACTCATCTTGGCACGGAGGGGAACGGGCATCCCCATTGCCGGACCAGAAAAAATAGCGAGGATTTGGCTTCGCACCTGGAGGGATCGTGCGGAGGCTTTCCGCCACCTCTGGAGGCAGCGGAACATAGACCGGCAGCCCAGTCTTCGCCTGATAGAGAAAGAGATTATTGCCGACAAGGCGGGTCCGTTCCAGAGTAACGGCATCGGAGATCCTCAGTCCGCTCCAGCGCATCAGGAGCACAAGGATTCTCAAGCGCGTTGCATGATTATGCACTTCTTCGTAATCTGGGTTCCGGTACTGCTTTGTAGCCTCGAGAATCTTCTCGAACTCCTCAGGCGGAAAATAGTCCGTGGGGACGGGATCGGCTTTCACGCGCCCCATCTTCTCTGCGGGGTTCGTTGTAAGCCAACCGCATCTGATACAGAATGCGAAAAAGCCTATAAGCCGTTCGTGTTTCTTCTTCTCGCACGGAGGGTAGTGGCGAGTGTAAACGGACAGCATAACGTGGGCGTCCTGCGAGGATGGCTGGCCTCGCCCCACAACAGGCTTGGCGGCTCTATTGTACGTTTATTGTACGATTACCGAATCTTCCATGTAAAGCCTTTAAAATCATGGTGGAGGCGGCGGGAGTCGAACCCGCGTCCGAAATCGTTGTCAGCCGGGAGAGTCCATGCTGTGTCCGCTTCGATGGGTTTCGCTCCGCGGCGCTTGAGAACGGACAAGATGCGCCGGAAACTAGTCCGATTGATCTCGCTTCAGCCGCCCGGACCGAGCCGCTTCCGCCAGCCTGCTGTGCGACGCCCGCTCGCAGCCCACAGGCAAAGCCGCGGAGGACGGCTGCTTAGTTAATTAAGCAGCAAGTGCCAGTTCTTGGTTGGCAACTTTGGTTTTGCAGGCTGATACGAGCGCCCACCCCTCGACATGTCTCCCTTGCCGCAATCAATCCCGTCGAAACCGTGACGCCCCCACAGGCGACGCTTTTTTCATTCGATGCGTCGAAAGCGCCGGAGGGTGCGAGCGCGGAGCCGATTGGCTCGTGCTGCACTGTTCTGATTTTACCGGTTCTGCGCAGGAAAGTGTACCCCTGCTCTTTGCAGATACAAAGCCAGCCTTCCGGCTCATCTTGAATTGGAAACGAGTCTGGCTGGCGTCCCGCACGGCGCTTGATTTACCCTCGAAAACGGCATGAAGATTCAGCGCACACTTTTTTTCTCTGCTCTCGTTGCGGGCGGATTCGCTTGCGCGGTTCTGATGGCCGCGGCGCAGCAAGCCTCCACGCCCTCCGGCCAGGAGATTCCCGACGCGCCGCAGGCGACCGCCGAGGCCCTGACCGTTCCCAATGGACCGCGCGTTGTGATGGATACTTCGATGGGCCGCATCACCTGCCAGTTTTTCGAGCGGCAGGCGCCGAACGCGGTAGCCAACTTCATCGCCCTGGCCGAGGGCGCAAAGGACTGGACCGATCCCTCGACGCAAAAGGTGGAGCATGAGAAGCGGTTCTACGATGGCACGATCTTTCATCGCGTGATTCCCGAGTTCATGATCCAGGGCGGCGACCCGACCGGCACCGGAATGGGCGGTCCCGGCTACGCCTTCAACGACGAGTTCGACCCCAACCTGAACTTCGACCGCCCCGGCCGTCTGGCCATGGCCAACAGCGGCCCGAACACCAACGGCAGCCAGTTTTTCGTCACCGAGCAGGCCTACGATTCGCTCGACCAGCGCTACACGATCTTCGGCCAGTGCGACGACGCCAGCGTCGAGGTGGTCAAGGCCATCGCCCGCGTCGAGCGCGACGCCAACGACAAGCCGCTGACGCCGGTGGCGCTCAACAGGGTGACGATTGTGAGAGACGGCCAGCCGCTGCCGCCGCTGCTGCCGGGCGAGCCACTGGTTTCCGCGCCTGCGCCCGCGCCCGCAACGACGCCTGCACCCGCGCCCACGCAATAAAACAGCTATCGACAGCCGGCGGTCGGCTTGATCGCTGCAACCCTTGACGATCGTTCATCACTACGAGCTGAAAGCCGATGGCTGAAAGCTCGACCAGGAGAATTCATGGCACTCGCAGCAGGAACCTACGCCGTCTTCACCACCACGGAAGGCAAAATCACCGTGCGCCTTTTCGAGGCCGATGCGCCTGTCACCGTCAAGAACTTCATCGAGTTGGCCGAAGGCGCCAAAGAGTGGGTTCATCCGGGCACGCGCGAAAAATCCAGCAAAAAACTCTACGACGGCACCATCTTTCACCGCGTCATTCCCGACTTCATGATTCAGGGCGGCGATCCGGCCGGCAACGGCATGGGCGGTCCGGGCTACCGCTTCGAGGACGAGACCAAAGGCTCGCCGCACAAGTTCGACCAGCCGGGCAAGCTGGCCATGGCCAACGCCGGGCCGAACACCAATGGCAGCCAGTTCTTCCTCACCGTGGCGCCGACGCCGTGGCTCACCGGCAAGCACACGATCTTCGGCGAGGTCGTCGAGGGCCAGGATGTGGTCGTCGCCATCTCGAAGGTGGCGCGCAACGCGCAGGATAAGCCGCACAAGCCGGTGGTTCTGGAGTCGCTCGCGATTGAGCGCGTGGGCTGAAAGGCCGCGGCCGCGCGAGAAGCGTCAGGACCGGGCTCGCTTGGCGGCCCGGATTCGGCGCACCTCGTCGAGCCGCTGCGCCAGCAGTTTTTCGCGGCCCTCGCCGGTGGGGTGGTACCAGCGGCTGCCCTGGAGCGCCTCGGGCAGGCAGTCCATGTTGGCGACCTTGCCCGCTTCGTCGTGGGCGTAGCGATAGCCCTCGCTATAACCCAGTTCCTTCATCAATTTGGTGGGCGCGTTGCGCAGGTGCAGCGGCACCGGCTCCTGGCGGCTCTCTTCGACGGCGCGCCGCACCGCGCCGAAGGCCGTGTAGACGGAGTTCGATTTGGGCGCGATGGCCAGATAGACCACGGCCTCGGCCAGCGCCAGCTCGCCCTCGGGCGAACCGAGAAAATCGTACGTCTCTTTGGCGGAAAGGCAGAGATTCAACGCCTCGGGCGCGGCCAGGCCGATGTCTTCGATGGCCATGCGCACGATGCGCCGCGCCAGATAGAGCGGATCTTCGCCGCCGGCCAACATGCGCGTGAGCCAGTAGAGCGCGGCGTCGGGATCGGAGTTGCGCACGCTCTTGTGCAGCGCCGAGATCAGGTTGTAGTGCTCCTCGCCGTGCTTGTCATAAAGCAGCACGCGCTGCTGGATGGCTTCGAGCGCAATGGCCTTCGTGATCTTCTTCTCGTCCCGCGCCAGTTGCGCGGCGACTTCGAGCGCGTTGTAGGCCGAGCGGCAATCGCCGCTGGAGAAGCCCGCGATCAGTTCCAGCGCATCGTCGTCGGCCTCCAGCTTCAGCGCGCCCAGGCCGCGTTTTGTGTCTTCGAGCGCCCGCCGCAGCAGCACTGCGATCTGCTCGTCTTTCAATGGCTCCAGCACATAAACGCGGCAGCGCGACAGTAGCGCCGAGACGATCTCGAAGGAGGGATTCTCGGTTGTCGCACCGATCAGGCGGATGGTTCCGCGTTCGACGTAGGGCAGAAAGGCATCCTGCTGCGCCTTGTTGAAACGGTGAATCTCGTCGATAAAAAGGATGGTCCGCGAGCGCATTTCGGCGGCGCGCGCGGCCTCGGCCATCACCTGCTTGATCTCTTTGATGCCGCTGGTGACGGCGGAAAACTCGATGAAGCTGGCCTCGGTGGTTTCGGCGACGATCTTGGCGAGCGTGGTTTTGCCTACGCCCGGCGGACCCCAGAAGATCATCGAGGTCGCATCGTCGCGCTCGATCTGCACGCGCAGGGGTTTGCCCGCGCCGACCAGGTGTTCCTGGCCCATCAGCTCGTCGAGTGAACGCGGACGCATGCGCTCCGCCAGGGGCGCGCCCGTTCCGGCCACTGCGTGGAGCGGGCTTTGGGACGAGTGCAGAGGCGGATCGGGAAGTTCGTCGAACAGACTCATCGCCGCGCTCCGGATCGTGTTTTCAGCCGCATTGCCAGCGACGTTTTGGGCCGCGTGACGCGGCCGCTTGCGGCCCTGCGTTGCCGCGCCGCTTCATAGAGCAGGATGCTCGCCGCCACGGCGGCGTTCAAACTTTCCACTGGACCGGGGCAGGGAATCGTGATCTGTTGATCGGCCTCCGCGGCCAGTTCCGCGGCCACGCCATTGCCTTCGTTGCCGATGAGGAGCGCCGCGGCTCCGGCGAGATCGGCCTCCCCGGCTGGAAGCGCGTTCTGCACGGCCGTTGCAAAAAGCCGCACGCCGGCGGCGCGCAACCGCGCGACACATTCCTCCTCGTCGGCCGCAACCAGCGGCACGCGGAAGACGCTTCCCGCCGAGGCGCGCACCGCCTTCGGGTTCCACGCGCTCACCGTGCCCGGCAGGCTCACCACCCCCGCAACGCCGAAGGCCTCGGTCGAGCGCAGGATCGTGCCCAGATTGCCGGGATCCTGAACTCCGGCCAGCACGATCAGCAGCGTTTTTTTCTGGTTTTGGCCGAGAAGATTCGCCCAGGACCAGATCTTCGGCTCGACCAGAGCGGCGATGGGCTGCGGCGTTTCCGTGGTCAGCGCCGAGGCCAGCAGCCGTCGCGGCAGAAGCAGAACTTCGGTCTCCGGCGGCAGGGCCAGCGCATTGAGCCACTCGTCCACCGCGCGATGGTCCGCGTTCTCTGCGGCCCGGCCCGCGCCGTGCGCCGCAAAGTCGTTGTCCGCAAAGTCGCGCGCCGCAAAAATTGTCGCCACGCGCAGGCCCGATCGCAACGCTTCTTCGACCAGGTGCGGTCCCTCGATGCCCGCCAGCCGCGCGCGCGCAGGCTGGGCCAGCGCCCGGCGCAGCTCCTTCAGACGCGCATTGTCCTTGCTTTCAACCACGCGAACAGGCATAACGCTAGGCCGATTCTAAACTGCGCCGGGGCGGCCCGGCCTGCGCCCAAAGCCGCGCACTGGTAAAATAAAAGCAGCCGCGCTGTGCGGCGGCATCGTTGCTCCCCTCTCCTGTTCCTCATCGACAGAAGGGCCCGCGCGGCCAACCCTTGCAAAGGAAATCTTCCAGCCTTGAGCCAGACGATTCGCAATATCGCCATCATCGCCCATGTGGACCATGGCAAGACCACCCTCGTCGACGCGCTGCTGCGCCAGGCGGGCACCTTCCGCGCCAACGAACAGGTGGCCGAGCGCGTGATGGACTCGAACGAGCTCGAACGCGAGCGCGGCATTACGATCCTCGCCAAGAACACGGCCATCCACTACGGCGGCGGCAAAATCAACATTGTCGACACGCCGGGCCACGCCGACTTCGGCGGCGAGGTCGAGCGCGCGCTCAAGATGGTCGATGGCGTCATGCTGCTGGTGGACGCCGCCGAGGGGCCGCTGCCGCAGACCCGCTACGTGCTCTCGAAGGCGCTCGAAGCCAAGCTGCCGCCCATCGTCGTCATCAACAAAATCGACCGGCCCGACGCGCGCCCGCAGGAAGTTCTCAACGAA
>JAJYFB010000160.1:0-544 GCA_021785495.1 Acidobacteriota bacterium
TACAGGCGTGCTCCATCTGTTTTGACGCGTCACCGGTTCCTCGACGCCGCCTGGGCCGCCGAGGCGCACGCTGGAACCCAAACCGCTGATATCCGCCTGCAGATTCATCGCAAGCCTGTTTCCCGTCTCGCTCACTTGCCTCACATCGAAGTTCACGCCGATGTCCCTGTATACGAATTGAGTATTACCTGGCACACCGGCGCCAGAGTAGGTCCCGGTCACGATTGGGACCTTGGATCCGGCGCGAATCGAATCATACTCTCCGCGCGCCGTGCTCACCGTGATCGAGAAAGTGCGGCTATTGGAGGGTTTGCCATTCTCGCCGATTTCCTTGACCACAAGGTCGAGGTGATAATAGTGAACCGGTGTTTCTGGCGCCTTTGCAGTTTCCTGCGATTTGCCGGCAGGTGCGGAATTCGGCCCATTCTGGGCGAGACATCTCCCCGCGAACGGCAGTGTGAGAAGCAGAAAACTCGAAATCACGATCTTGCGCATCGTATTCTCCTTAGTTTGTGCCCAAGTGGGACGATTGAAGCGGTGAAAT
>JAJYFB010000160.1:554-5540 GCA_021785495.1 Acidobacteriota bacterium
GCTGCGAGGAAGGATCTGCGGACTGGCGCGGGCGCATGAGCGGCGAATTCAACCAGGACGCGCTCCGCGGGCGAGAGCGGCCGCGGCGTGGGGAAGACCTCCAGCTTTGGCAAGGCAGCGGCAGCGGGTTCTCCGGCGGTTCTGGCAGGACGCGCAACACGCCGCAGACGGCCGACCCGTTGCGTTGCCGGTGATTCAACGCGGGCCGTCTCCTTCGGCACCTCATGCGGCGCGGGCGGGCCGATTCGATTCGCTTGCGGCGCGCTTGCGGGCCGTCCATGCATCAGAACCATTGCGATCAGCAGGCAGGCCGCGGCGGCGAGGAACGCGGCCCACAGCGATCTGCCGCGCCACGGCACAGGCGCGTGTTCGGCGGCGATGCGCGCCAGCGCGCGCCGTTCGAGGCCGGAGTCCGCTACGCCGTAGGCGCCGAGCGCTTCATCGATTACGCGATCGAAATCGTTCTCTTCATGCATGGCGAACCTCCTCAATCGCATCCAGCTTCTGGCGCAGCAACTGCCGGGCGCGTTGCAGGCGCGTGCGCACGGTTCCCTCCGGCACGCCCAGGACGCGGCCGATCTCGCGCGAGGTGAGCTCCTCGTGCGCGGAAAGCACGAGCGGCACGCGCAGATCCTCCGGCAGCGCGTCGATCATTGCGTGCACCACCGCATGGCGGTTGGCGGCCAGCAGGGCATGCTCCGGACCGGGCTCGGGCGACGGCGCTTCAGGAAGATCGTCCACGGCGGCGAAGAGCGTTTGACCCGCCTGCGCCGTTTGCCTGCGCCGATCCACAGCTATCCGCCACGTCACACGGGCGAGGAAGGCGCGCTCGTTCCCGGCATCCCGCCATCCGCGATTGCGATAGAGCTTCAAAAACGTCTCCTGCACAACATCTTCGGCGTCGGCCGCGTTCAACAGGACCGCGTAGGCCACGCGAAAGACAAACCGCGCCTGGCGCTCGACCAGCGAAGTGAACCCGGCCTCATCACCAGTAGCCAAGGATCTACGAGCCTCCCCACGGCCCAACGCGAGACAATGTGTGCGGACTCAAAGGAGTCTATCGGACGCCCCGCCGCCTGTACACCCACTAAGACGGCGACGGCGCGTGCGGTGTTCGGAGATTTTTTGCACTGATGGGACAGTGTTGCGGGGGAATTGAAGGGATGGCTGCCCGCTGCCGCTCCACCGATTTTGAAACGCGCAAGAGATCCGATGCGCAATGAAACTTTTCCGGCCCGGAACCGCAGTCATGGATAGCTCTCTTGGCCACCCGGGGAACATGAAAGAGCTGGCTGCGACAGAGAGCGTGGGTCAGGAGACCCACGCTACAGCCGGTCTGGAGACCGGCGGTACAGAGCAGATGGAAACGTCGGTACGGGGTATTTTCAGGACAGATCCTTCGACTCGCTGGGCTCGCTCAGCGGACGACGACTGCCATTGCGAAGCCGTCCAGACCTTTCAGGCCGACGGTTTGCAGCGCGACGGCGCTCAGGCGCGGATGGGCGGCCATTGCCTTCAGGCAGCGCCGCGTGCCGCGAATGTCGCCGGCGGTGCTTTTCGCGTCAACCACTGTTCCGTGGCGCGCAACGTTATCGACCACAATCACGGTTCCACGGCGCGAGAGCTTCAGCGCCCAATCGAGATACTGCGGATTGTTTTCCTTGTCGGCGTCGATAAAGATGAGGTCGAACGGACCGGCGCCCTCGGCTTTCAGTTGCGGCAGGCTCTGGAGCGCGGGGCCGACGCGGATCTCGACGCGGCGCAGCAGGCCGGCGCGGCGGAGATTGGCGCGCGCAATTTCGGCGTGACGCGGCTCGAATTCCAGGGAGACGATGCGGCCGCCACGCGGCAGGGCGCGCGCCATCCAGATCGTCGAGTAGCCGCCAAGCAGGCCAATCTCAAGCACACGTTTGGCTTGCGTCATTTGCGCGAGGACGTGAAGAAATTTTCCCTGGAGCGGCGAGACATCGATGGCGGGCAGACGCGCCGCGCGATTGGCTTTCACCGCGGCGTCGAGTTTGGCGTCATGCGGAGCAAAGAGTTCGCCGAAGTAGCGATCGACGGCAGTCCAGAGGGATTGGGAGTCTTTTTTCATGGTTCTTTGGCCGGTAGCTTGCAGCTTTGGCCTTGCGCGTGCGGCGGCTACGATGTAGTGCTTACGGTTCTTTCGCCCCTTGCGGGGGCTTACGTTCAATTGGCGCTATTCACCAGGCTTGAGCCTGGAGCTATCCTCTGTTGCCCGCTGACGCAGGCTGGTGGTTGCTGTTTTGCTGATCACTTCTCTCTTGCCACCACAAAATCCGGCACCCAGAGCAGAGCGCGCTTGTATTCGGAGTCGGGGAGCGGGGCGAGCGCCTGGCGCGACTGCTCGGCGTAGCGGTCGGCGGCCGCCATGGCGTACTCGACCGAGCCGTTGCGTACCAGGATCTCGCGAATCTGCTGGCGGCTGACGTTCTCAAAGCTGCGATCGTCGAGCACGCGGCGGATGGCCTTGCGATCGGCGGCGGTTCCGTGGTCCGAAGCATGAATCACGGCCAGCGTGGCCTTTCCTTCTCGCAAATCGCTGGCTACCGGTTTGCCCAGCACCTCTTCGGTGGCCGTCAGGTCGAGCACGTCGTCGACGATCTGGAAGGCGAGACCAACGGCGCGGCCGAATGTGGCCAGCCGTGCTTCTTCATCTTCGGTAGCGCCGGCGAGCACTGCGCCGAGGCGCATGGAGACGGAGAACAGGCACGCGGTCTTGCGGAAGATCAGGTCGTAGTACTCGGCCTCGGAGACGGATTTGCCGAGCTTTTGAATCTGCAGGAGCTCGCCCTCGACCATCTGCTGCGTGAGGCCGATGAGCAGGTCGAGAACCTTCAGATTGCGCTCCTCGAGCGCGACCTTGAAGGCCTGCATGTAAAGCCAGTCGCCGGCCAGCACGCACTTCTCGTTGCCCCAGGTCGTGTTGGCGGAGGGACGGCCGCGGCGCGTATCGGCGCCGTCGATGATATCGTCGTGGACCAGCGTGGCCGTGTGCAGCATCTCAACCACGGCTCCCAGACGGATAGCCCCCTGTCCCTGATAGCCGAGCTGACGCGCCGCCAGCAGCAACAATAGCGGCCGAATGCGCTTTCCGCCGCCCTCGCGCAGGTATTCGGCGATCTCCGTAATGGTGCTAACGCTGGAAGCTGCATCGCGGCCCAGCTCCTGCTCGACTGCTACCAGGTCTTCCCTGAGAATCTCGAAGACCTCTTTTGCCGTGGCTATGGTCAGTGTGCTCAAAACTCTCCGATTCTAGAACATTTCGAGAAGAACGCGCACCCGCGACGCATTTTCCTCAAAACGTGCGATAGTTGGAAAACTGCAGATCGACGCCCAGATCCCTGGCGCGCAGCATTGCCATGATCTCCTGCAACGTGTCGCGATCCTTACTGGAGATGCGCACCGTATCGCCCTGGATGCTGGCCTGCGCCTTCTTTTTCGAATCTTTGACCATGCGAACAATTTCCTTGGCTTTTTCCACGGGAATGCCCTGCTGCAGGCTGATCTTCTGGCGCACGCTTTGCCCGGCAGCCGGTTCGACTTTGCCATAGGTCAGGTTCTTCAGCGAGACGCCGCGCTTGACCAGCTTCTGGCAGAGAATATCCTTGACCGCTTCGAGCTTGTACTCGTTGGCCGAGGCCAGTTGGATAGCGTCGCTGCCTTCGATGTTCACCTCGGAGTGCGAATCCTTGAGATCGAAGCGCTGGCGAATCTCCTTGATCGCCTGATCGATGGCGTTGCGGACCTCCTGCATGTCCACTTTGCTCACAATATCGAATGAGTTGTCCTGTGCCATATTGCTTTCCCCCAGATCCCGAAAGTGCTCACAAGGAACAAAAACGTTCGCGCCGCCCCAACGGGGCCGCGGGATCATTTTGGTGACCTGACCCAGAGTTTCCCCGTCTCTGCTGCTCCGGGTTCACCCTGGGCTATTATCGTCTGCCCCTCCGGGGCAAGGCCTGCGGCGTTCCGTTTCGTCCATCGCGAACCAGCAACGGCGGTGGATGACTTTCAAAAACCGGACTTTCACAACAGGCTGCTCGCTCCGCTGCTTCTCTTCTAGTTTCCCACGTTCCCCTGAGGGTGAAAAAGCCGATTGAAATTCCCGGTCGTTGCGGCGGCCAGATCCTGTTCCGAGACGTTGAGCAACCCCGCCAGCGTTCCCGCGGTCTGAGCTACCAAAGCCGGCTCGTTGCGCTGGCCGCGCTGCGGAGCAGGCGCAAGCCAGGGAGCGTCGGTTTCGACCAGCACGCCGTCGAGCGGCAGCCGCGCCGCCACATCGCGTAACCGCTGCGCCTTGGGGTAGGTAAGGTTGCCGGCGAAGGAAATCAGAAATCCCATGTCGAGTGCGCGGCGCGCCTCATCCCACCCGGCGCCGAAACAGTGCATGATGCCGCCTAATGCGGTCTTCCGCCAATGTTCTTCCAGAACCACGAAAAGATCGTCCCAGGCGTCGGTCGACTCGTTCGTGCCCCGGCAATGGATCGCGATGGGCCGCTTGCGCGCGGCGGCGATCTCAATCTGATGGATCAGGCCCTGCCGCTGCACCTCGCGCGATGCGCCTTCATGATAGTAGTCGAGGCCAATCTCGCCGCAGGCGATCACCTCCGGCTCGGCCAGCAGCGCATCCAGTTTGGCGAGCGCCTTCTCATCGGCCTCGGGGGTGGAGTGCGGATAAATACCCGCGCTCGCGTAGAGCCGTGGCAGTTTAGCGCCTGCTTCGCGCCGGGGGTTGAACTCGCGGCAGAGATCAAGTGCGTGGTGCATCTCGGCCGGCCCCTCACCGATGCCGATCGAGAGCACGGCGCCCACTCCGGCCTCATACGCGCGGCTGAGCACGGCCTCGCGGTCGCCGGAATAGCGGGGACTATCAAGATGGGCGTGAGAATCGATCAGCAATGGAGCCTCGCGGTTGGCGCTGGGAGCATGTTGCGTATGGATTCAGTGTAAATGGCCGAAAAT
>JAJYFB010000161.1 GCA_021785495.1 Acidobacteriota bacterium
CGGGCGCCTGCCGCGGCAGCAGGCGCGCGGCTTCGAGCCAAGCCGTCACAGCCATCGCGTTCCAGCCTGTGTAAAGCGTGCGATCCACAAACGGCGAGGGGCGCAGCGCGCGCGCAGCCAGCAGTTTGGCGCGAACCCGGTCGCGCAACACGCGCACAGTCTCAACCGGCTGCTGCGTTCGTTCGGCCATTGCATCGAGCGGCTCGGCGACGCGCAGCACGTTCTTCGCAGGGTTGTGATGCATCTCGCCCTGCTCGCCGATCCCCCAGCAGGCCGCGGCCAATTCAAGTTCTTCGCCATCGAGCACGGCACGCGCCTCGGCGAGCGTCCACGTAAAGGAGTCGCCGTCGTCGTCCAGGCCCACGTCAGCGTCCTGCGAGGCATAGAAGCCGCCGCGTGCGCGGTCGGTCATTGTCTGGCCGAGCCAGCCGGCGATCTCGCGCGCCGTCTCCAGAAAATCCTCGCGGCCCGTGCTCGCGTAGCCATGCACGTAGTTGCGCAGCAGCTCGGTATTGTCGTAGAGCATCTTTTCAAAGTGCGGCACGCGCCACTGCTCATCGACGCTGTAGCGATGAAAGCCTCCGGCGATCTGGTCGTAAACACCGCCCTGCGCCATCTTTTCGAGGGTTGTCGCAGCGGCCTCGCGGGCGCGCTTGTTTGCGCGGCTCCCCGCCGCCTGAAGCAGCAGGTCGAGCGCCGCCGGATGGGGAAACTTGGGCTGCGCGCCAAAACCGCCATTGTGGGCGTCAAACTGGGCCAGGATCGAGTCAACGATTCTTTCCACCAAAGCTAGAGAAAGAGGGCTGCTCGCGGAAAAACTCTCGTTGCGCTCGATAGCGGCCATCACGCCGGAGGCGGCTTCGAGCGCCTCGTTGCGCCGTTCGCGCCAGATGGCAGCCATCGCCTGCAAGACGCGCAGGATCCCCGGCTGGCCATAGCCGTCCTCGCGCGGAATGTATGTGCCGCCGTAGTAGGGCCGCCCGTCGGGCGTGAGAAAGGCGGTTAGAGGCCATCCGCCCCGGCCGCTGATGGCCGAGACCGCGACCTGGTAGCGAGCGTCGACGTCGGGCCGTTCGTCGCGATCCACCTTGACGGCGACAAAGAGCCGGTTGATCAGCGCGGCGACCTCCGGGTCCTCGTAGGATTCGCGATCCATCACGTGGCACCAGTGGCACCAAACTGCGCCGATGTCGAGCAGGACGGGTTTGTCCTCGGCCTGCGCGCGCTGAAAGGCGGACTCACTCCAGGCATGCCAATGCACGGGCTGATGCCGCGCCGAGCGCAGATACGCCGAAGCGGAACGCGCCAGTTGGTTGCCGGCGGTTGGGGAAGAATCGTCGGTCATGCAGTGAGAATAACAGGACAGGAATCTCGCCCCGTGCCATCGCATTGCAATTTGCGCGGCGATTCTGTTTTGATCTGGCCTCGAAAATTACGGGTTCGGCCCATAAGTGCACGACAATCGGCGCCCCATCTAAACCGTGTTTTTTGCGGTTTGGATGGGACGCACGGACTGATCTTTGGGGCCGGATCCATATGCAAACCAAAAATCGATAAAACGGTCCGGGCGATCCTGACGGCGCGCCGTACGGTCCATGCGCCCGCGTCCATCCGCGCTGCGCGCTGCAAGGCGATTCACGAAAGCGGTCTTCGCGCGGGCTGTGCGCGCAAGGATGGAGAGCGCGGGCTGCAAAAAGTGGCGCCGGCTACCAAAAGATCGCGTTAAAAAGCAGGAACAGGACAGCCAGACTCATCCCGGCTGCGACCACGGGCCAACGGAAGGAGGCTGCCCGCAGGCGAGTCTTCCACGGCAAATCGGGTTCGGCTGCTGCGGACGTTCGCAGTCCTCCCAAAGCGAGCGTGGAGACCAGCGCAACGCAGAATCCGATGACCGCGCCGTAAAAGTTCGCCGCCATCTGGCTCCCGTAGCGGAGCACGTGCGTCAAGGCGAGGACCTGGTGCAAAATCGAGCAGGCCAAACCCAGCAAAAATCCCGCTCGGCCGCTTGCGGCAGCGCGGCGCGGCGCAAGCGCGGCAAGCGCCACCAGCGCAAAAAGGGGCGCGTTGAAGGTGGAGAGAATCAACTGAATGTACTCCATCAGACTCTGGAAGCCAAGGGCAAAAGAGGCCGTACCCACCGCGAGAAGCACCACGCCGGCATTCGTCAGCCGGCTCACGAGCTTGTAGTGCGCATCGCTGGCCTCGGGCCGGATTCTGCGCTGGTAGATTCCCTGCACCCAGGCCGATGTGAAGCCGGCAACGTTATTCGAGAAGGTGGAGATCAGGCTCGCCGCAAGGCCCATCAACCCGATGGCCAACCAGACCGGCGAGTCATAGTGCCGCATCAGATCGGGCAGCGTAGCGTTCCAGTTCCTGCTCCGTTGCGTATGCGAAAGCACCAGCGGCGCGGCCACGCCCGTCAGCGCGATGAGCAGCGCGAAGACCAGCTTGGCGAAGCCGATGCTCAGGGGAATCAAGGGCGCATCCTCTTCCCGGCGTACGGCAAAGGCGCGCTGCAACTGGACAAAGTCCGTGCTCCAGTAGCCGCAGCCGAGCACCAGGCCGAGGCCGAAGACCAGTCCGAAGCCATCCATGACCGCGTGAGGCGCGAAAAACGCCAGGCCACGCCAGGCATGTGCGCGGCTGGCTGGGATGCGGGCCAGCATGGCACCGAATCCACCCAGTTCTCCAGCAACCAGGAACAGCAGCGGTACCACCGCGACCAGCACAAATGCAAAATGAAAGATCTCCACGTACACGGTGGCGCGAAATCCGCCGCACCATGTGTACAACAGGACAATGGCCGCGGCCGCAAGCAGCCCCTCCAGATAGGTCCAGCCCAGAAGCGCGGCCGCCGTCTGCGCCGCGGCGCACAGGCTGACGCCGGCAATCAGCAGCATCGCCGCCGCCATGCACAGTGCGACGAGGGAGCGCGTCGCGTCTCCATAATGACGACCGATGTAATCGAGGACGGTGGGGTTCCGGCCTCGCCGGTAGGCCGGCAAAAGAACGAACGCGGCGACGAGCAGAGCGGGGATGGAGCCAATCCAGTAAAAATGGCACGCCAGCAGACCGTACTGGGCGCCGAGCGCCATCATGGCAAACAGATCGAGCGAACCGCAGTTGGCGGCAATGCTGGAGGCCGCGCACACCCACGCCGGCAGCGAAGAGGTTGCGTTGAGATACTGATTCGAATCGCCCTTGTGCCGCGCCGACCGGACACCAGCCACCATCAATCCGGCGAAGTAGGCCGCGGCCAGCGCGATGTAGACCGGATTGGATGCCATCGTCGGCTGCGCTTGCCCTCGATAGCATCCACTCTCATCGATTCTCACGGCGCCGGTCAAGTGCGCGGGCGGAAACACAGATGCTGACGCGGCAGGGCGCTCGCATCATCGAGCCAGCAGACGCGCGGCAGGAAATTTCCGCAAGCATTGCGCTGCGATGGACGCACTTGAACCTTCTGCATAATCCTGCGAACGCGGCAAAAGCCAGCCCGGCAGGGACGAAAGCCCCCGTTGATTTCACTTGATCGATGGCCCGGCTGAAGCCGTGCCCTTTCAAAAAAAAATCATCCTGCAATCGGAAATGCGCTTGTCCCGGGAGCCACTTGCAAAATTTATCGCTGCCTCACGGTTTTGAAAGGGCACGACTTCAGTCGTGCCAATCAAGCCAACAAAATCCGAGTGGCTTTAGCCACTGAGGGACGGCGGCATCGCTACATTCCCGAATTTTGCAAGTGCCTCCCGGGTGGGGCAACAGCGCGGTTGGAGACGGCGGCTCGCAGTTTATACAATCGTTGTGGAATCTGTACCGAAAGAGGAGTTGCGATGCCAGCCTACGAATACCAATGCGCAACATGCAGCCATCGATTTGAAGTGCGGCAAAAAATGTCGGACGAGCCGGTCTCCCTCTGCCCGCAGTGCGGCAGCGGCGGCGTGAAGAGGCTAATCAGCGGCGGAGCAGGGGCCATCTCGAAGGGAAGCTCCGGCTTCGATGCGCCGCCGGCCTGCGGCATG
Organism: Acidobacteriota bacterium; assembly: GCA_021785495.1. Lineage (GTDB taxonomy): Bacteria > Acidobacteriota > Terriglobia > Terriglobales > Acidobacteriaceae > Telmatobacter. The sequence goes on from JAJYFB010000161.1 coordinate 4,020, forward strand.
GGCGGCTGCTGCGCGCAGGGCGGAGCCTGCTGCGGCGGCGGAGGCTGCGACGACTAGCGCTGAACCAAAGGGACTGCGTCCTATCCAAACTTGTGCCTGACCGCCGCGCGGTCCCTCTGGTCAGGACCGGTGCGCAGGCAGCCGGAATCGTAATCCATCGCGCGCCATTCGGGCAACGAGCGCAGCGTTCTGGCCGCCGCGGGCGACCAGAACGCTGGCATCACGTCATTTGTAAATCAGATGGATCGTCGTCTCTGTCGATGGGCAGTGGACCTGCACGGCGGCAAGATCGAAATGCGGCGGGGTGAGAAAAACCCGCAGATTGTTGGCAAAACCGAAACCCTCCTTGGGAATGCCCAGAAAATTGCGATCGAGCTTCTTGTTCTGGTTCTCGTCGTGCAGAACGGCGATGGAGTAACGGCCTGCCGGGATCTGCAGCGTTACGCTGACTGCCGTCGCGGTGATCGGGTAGCCGTGATGGAAGTAGGCTTTGTCGTTGTTTTCCGGCCAGCCATCGGGAGAGGTAAACAGCGTGACGCCCAAATCTCCCTTCTGATTGCGGAAACCGTCCACATGAATCGTTAGCGCGCAGTTCACGCTCTGCGCTGCGGCCCGTGGGAGCGGCAGCGCCAGAGCGGCGGCGGCCAGGAGAGCGAAGATGGTTTTCGACGCCATAAAGCCTCGCGGCACAGGCCGACGGAGTCAACCGCCTCCACCGGCCATTCATTCTGCTCAGTGCACGTTGCGTCCAAAGTGGAAGGCAGGCCCGACCGAGAAACGGTAGACCCAGCCTCCATTGGCCAGCAGGTCATTCATGGGATGCGTGTAGGCGGCGTCGAGGATAAATTGGGCGCTGATATGCCGGCTTAAATTCACGTCTGAGCCGCCGCCGATGCCGTAGCCGCCGGTCCAATCCAGCTTCGTACCCGACGAGGAGAGCAGCCCCTGCTGTTCGAGTGCGCCAACGACCGCCGTGGAGACCAAATCCGTGGGGTGGGGCGTGGCATAGACGCGAAAGGCGCTCAGCACCGGATGCACAAAGAACGAGGCCCGGGTGTAGTGCCGGTAGACGAGCTGCGGTCCGGCGCTGAAGGTCTGAATGCTCACGTCCGTTGGAACGCTCAGGGTATAGCCGGTTGGCAGCATCGCGCCCAGCGCCATCTGCAAGGCTGTGGGCAGCAGAGAGGGCGTCAACTGCGTGGTGCCTGTCTGGGCGCTGTAATCGAAGCCGGTCGCCAGCCAGCGCGTGTTGTTGATGCCGAACTGCGTGTCGACTCCGTGCTGATTCAAGTCATTCACAAACGGAGCGTAAATGTCTGAGAAGCCGACATAGGCGTGAAAGCGGCCCACATAGGCGCTCTTTTGTGCCGCCTGCTGCGCACGGAGACCGTTTCCGGCCGCCAAGGACAGGCACGTCACCAGCATGAAATTTCCCATTGCTCGAAAGCGATTGTTTCGCGTCATGGTG
>JAJYFB010000024.1 GCA_021785495.1 Acidobacteriota bacterium
ATCTCCTGGATTGATTCAACATGTTCAGCCTCATGTGCGGTTTGGGCTGGGGTAGCTCAAAAACCGGATGATAAAGGAAAAGGAAGGCTCGTGTCATCCAGTCTGAAGCGCAGGCTCCAGGAACGCAAGCGCGGGCTCGGAGCCGAACGCGAGCCGGGCCGCGACGCCGAAGGTCAGCGTGACGTTCCGCCGCGAGACGTGGCCCGATCGCAGGCCGATGGCGATGGGAAGGTCGAGCCCGTCGAGTGCGTTCAGAATGGCGCGATCGAGCAGGTCAGGCGCCGCGCCGGGCGAGACGCAATCGAGCATCTCGCCGAAGACGATGCCGACGACGCCGGCCAGTTTGCCGGCCGCGCGCAACTGCCAGAGCATCCGGTCGATTTGATAGGGCTTCGCGCCGACATCCTCCAGAAAGAGCAGCTTGCCCTCGGTCGCCGGCTCCCACGGCGTGCCAACGAGCGCGGTGAGAATGCTCAGGCAGCCGCCGTAGAGCGTGCCGCGGACGGAATTTTGCGCCGAAGCGCGCTTCAGCACGCGCAAGCCTTCGGCCGGGCCGACCGTGTACGGCTCACCGGCGAGCGCGGCCTGAAAGCTCGGCAGATCGACGCCATCTTCGCGATAAAAATCCGCGGCCAGCATGGGGCCGTGAAAGGCGGGCAGGCCGAGTTGGTCGAGCAGATGTAGCTGCACGCCGGTCAGATCGCTATAAGCGAAAAACGGCTTGGGATGCGCGGCGATGGCGGCAAGGTCGAGACCATCGAGCAGAAAATTCGAGCCGTAGCCGCCGCGCAGAGCCATCACGGCGCTCGTCGCGGGATCGGCCAAGGCGGTGTGCAGATCGGCCAGCCGTTCGGCGGGCGTTCCCGCAAAGTAAAGCGGCCCGCGACGAAGGGCGTTCGCGGCCAGATGGGGCGCGAAACCGAGCGCCGCAAGCTCCGCAAGGCCGCGTTCCGTGCGCTCGGGCTTCGCGGACGAAGCGGGCGCAACGACGCCGATGGAGGCGCCGGGCGCGACGGCCGGAGGCTTCAGCAAGGCGCTCATCGAAGAAAAAACCTTCCCGCGAAGCCGCGATTTTTCCGGTTTTCGTGCATTCGTCGAACTCCGCTAGCCCCGCTGTGATTCGCCACGTCTACCACGCTTCTCCGCGCGCGATGAGCGTGGCGGGACCGGTGAGCAACAGCTCTTTGTCTGGCCCGCTCCAGGCAACGGTTTGCGCGCCGCCGGGCGCGACAACGGTGAGCGGCGAAAGGCAGCGCCACGCGGCCAGCGCGGCCGTGGCCGAGGCCGAACTGCCGGTGCCCGAAGAAGTGGTGGGGCCGACGCCGCGCTCGAAGATGCGGATTGCGATCTCGCGTTCGCTCGCGATGCGCACAAATTCCACATTCGTCTGCCGGGGAAAATCGCTGTGCGTGCAGATTGCAGCGCCAAGGGTCTGCCAGGGCTGGCCCGCGACGGTGAAATCGTCGTTCTCGACGAGGATCACGAAGTGTGGATTGCCCGTCGAGACCTCGATGCCCGCAACCTCCGCGCCAGAGGCGAGCCGCACCGTGCGCGGCTGGAAGCTGGGCACGCCCATTCCGGTCGTTACGTCCACGATGAAGGCGTCGCCGCTTTGCACGCGATCGATGCGGCAGCGGCGCAGGCCCGCGTCGGTGAGGATGTCGAGAGTCTCGCCGGCCTGGGAGCCGAGCGCGGCGGCCATCCACGCGGCCACGCAGCGCGTGCCGTTGCCGCTCAGCTCGGCGATGGAGCCGTCAGCGTTGTGCAGGCGAATGCGGCCGGAGGCGGGTCCGGGCACGTCCCGGTTGACCCAGGAGAAAAATTCAATACCGTCGGCGCCGATGCCCGTGTTGCGCTGGCAGAGCCGGCGCGTGAGCGCAGCGAAATCGCGCCCTGCCGCGTCCTCTTCCAGGACGATGAGAAAATCGTTGCCGCAGGCGTGCGCCTTGGTGAACGGAATCAAGCGGGTCTCCTTCCCGTAGCCATGATAAAGGGTTCAGGGGTCAGGGGGGCAGGACAAACGCGCGGTGAAAGCAAAGGCACAAGTGGCGTTGCCGGACCCGGCCCCTCGTTGCGTCCCAGAGGGACGCCGCGAAAATAGCCCAGGGTAAAGCGCAGCGGAACCCTGGGTGGACGGCGTGCATTGTGACCGCCCCGGAGGGGCGGTGCGAGTCCGAATGGCGCTCGAACTTCTTCCGCGAAGCTGGATGCGCTCAGGGTGCGGGCTCGGGACTCGGCGCGGCAACAAGCGGATTGGTTCTCTGCGCAAAGGCGGCCTTGGCGTAATACACCGTGGCCGAAGGTTGACCTTTGTCGGCAAAGCGGCTGGCGACGGCCAGCCCCTCGGGGTGAGCCCTGACGGCGCAATCGACCTCGTCGCCGTCCCAGGCGACGACGATGGCTGCGTGACTGGCCGGCGCAAGCAACGCCGCCTGCCAGAGCGCGAGATCGCCCTCATTGATGGTTTGGCGCAAGGAAATTCCCGTAAAGGCCACGATCTCCGGGTAGCGAGAGGTATTCATCAACACCGTGGCGTGCGGCGATGCGCGCAGCATCTGGCGCAGAAAGGGCGGCAGGGCCTCGTCAAAGGACAGGCGGGCTTCGAGGTTATGCCAGCCCTCCGTGTAGACGATCGGCCCCTGCCGCACCAGAACGATGGCGTTGACGCCGACGAGCACGAAGAGAACGGCAAAAGCAATCTCGGGCAAAAACTGCGCAAAACGCCGCCCTTGCCAGCGCCCGAGTACGACCGCAATGCGATGCGCGGCAAAGCCGACGCCCAGCGCCAGCGCGGGCAGCAGCTCCATTCCGTAGCGCGTGTTGTAGTCGCTGTGCGGCCACCAGGAGGGAAGGAAGATCGGAACCCATCCGTAGGCTACCGACCAGGCGTAAAAGGGAACCGGCAGCCAGAGCAGCGCAACCCAGCCGAGGGCGCGGCGGCGCGCGCTGCACGCTAAAATGTCCGGCCAGTTTTCAGCGGGCGGTTTTGCCTTTTCCGCAAACCACGCGGCCACGGTTCCGGCAGCGGCCAGCACCAGCGTCAGATTGCCCCACAGACTCTTCCAGGCCGGGGCCAGCACGGCGTCGAGTTCCGCAACCTTGACGAAGAACAGCAGGCCCACCCAGGGATTGTGCCAGCCGGGATGCAGCGGCCCGGCTCCGTGCGTGGCCGTGCGCAGTTCGATGGCCTTGGCCGAGTAGGGACCGCGCGCAAAGTAGAGCCAGTCGCCAAAGCCCACGGAGTTATAGACGAACCATGCGATGGGCGCGGCGACGACGGCCGCGCTGGCCAGCCAGAAGTACGGCGAGCGGCGCAGGCGGCCGCGCCCACGCCGAAGCAGCGCCACGCCAATGCTCGTCCAGGCAATCAGCGCGACAATCCAGCCGTCGTAGCGCGTGAAGACGGCGGCGACGAGCACGGCGGCGATGGCAAGTTGAAGCCGCGCCGCGCGCGCCGGGTCGCTGTCGAGGCAGATGCGCCACTCCGCCAGCCAGGCCACGGTCCAGACGATCTCGCAGAGAAAAAGCGGCTCGGTCATCGCCGTGGTTTGCAGGTAGAGCAGGTTGGGATTGAGCGCGAAAAACGCGAGCGCCAGCGTGGAAGCCGCCGGTCCGAGCCAGTTGCGCGCCAGCCGATAAAGCCCCGCGCAGGAGGCGATGTAGGCCAGCGCCGAAGGAATCACGCCAGCCAGTCCCGTGGCCCACCACGCGAAGTTCGCCGCAAACGGCATCATCAAAATATGCGGCAGCGGCAGCCACACCGAGCCCAGTTCGGTCAGCCGCGGAAAGCGCGCATCCAGAACCCGGCGCGCGATGTGCAGATGCGCCACCGCGTCGCCGTAGTCGAGCATCGCGCCGTGCGTCCAGATCCAGACGATGGCGGCGAAGGAGGCGGCCATGGAGAAGGCGAGCACGGCCAGACCCTCGGCGTTCGAGATGCGTCGTTCAGTCAAGGTGCGTCAGCTCGCGGAGAAGTTCGAAACGCGCGTCGATCTCGGCGCGCGAAAGCTGCTGCAGCCGCTCGGTGCCGAAGCGCTCGCAGGCAAACGAGCCCATCACGCTGCCGTAAAATATGGCGCGGCGAAAGGCTGCGGCCGTCCACTCCGGCTGCGCGGCCAGATAGCCAAAGAAACCACCGGCGAAGCTGTCGCCGGCTCCGGTCGGATCGATGACCTCTTCGAGCGGCAGCGCGGGCGCGCGAAAGACCTTCGGCTCCTGGCCGCCGCTGGAATCGCGCTCAAAGAGCGTGGCTCCGTACTCGCCGTGCTTGACGACGAGAAAGCGCGGGCCGAGGGCCATCACCGCGCGCGCTGCCTGCACAAGATTGTCCTTGCCGGCCAGCATCCGCGCCTCGGTGTCGTTGATCAGCAGCGCGTCCAGCCCTTTCAGCACCTCGACGAGCGCCGGGCGGTGATCCTTGATCCAGTAGTTCATCGTGTCGCCGGCAACCAGCTTCACCTGCGGCATCGCCTCGCGCACGCGCCGCTGCAGCACAGGATCGATATTGGCGAGAAAAAGAAATTCGGAATCGCTGTAGGCCGCCGGAATCTTCGGCTCAAACGACGCGAAGACATTCAACTCCGTGTTATGCGTCCTGGCCTCGTTGAGATTTTCGAGATACGAGCCCTCCCAGAAGAAACTCTTGCCCGCGGCGTGCTCGATGCCGCGCGTGTCGATCTTTCTGCGCGTGAAGACGGCCTCCTGTTCGGGGCCGAAGTCCTCGCCCACCACGGCGATCACGCGCACTTCGGTAAAAAAGCTCGCGGAGAGTGAAAAGTAAGTAGCTGCCCCGCCCAGGCAGCGCTCGCGGCGTCCGGCGGGAGTCTCAATGGAATCGTATGCAACGCTGCCAACAACGGTGATGGACATTTTTCCTGCTTTCTTCAGCTAGGTTAAATCAAGGGAGTCCGCCGCGAGCGTTGCATCGGGCGAGCATGAACATGAAATGCATCTGCTTTGGCAACCGCTCGGAAAGAATGCGCGAAACGTCGCTCCATTGCACACGACAATGCGTGGAAGCTTGTCAAAACGACGGCGGCGATTTCCAAAAGGAAATCGCCGCCGTCGTTTTCGTCCCTAGTCCCTAGTCCCTGTCTTTACACGTTGTATGTCGTCGAGGCGACGCGCCCGCCGTGGCCGGTCCAGTTGGTGTGGAAGAACTCGCCGCGCGGCTTGTCGACGCGCTCGTAGGTGTGCGCGCCGAAGAAATCGCGCTGCGCCTGAAGCAGATTCTGCGGCAGCCGCGCGGTGCGGTAGCCGTCGAAGAAGGCCAGAGCCGTCGAGAAGGCCGGCGTGGGCACGCCGAGGCTGACGGCGTGCAGAACGGCACTCCGCCACGACTCCTGGTACTCATTGACTGTGTTAGAGAAATACGTATAGAGCAATAAATTATCGAGGTTCGGAATTGCATCGTATGCCGCTTTGATATCTCCCAGGAACTGGCTGCGAATGATGCAGCCGCCGCGCCACATCAGCGCGATGCCGCCCATGTTCAGGTTCCAGCCGAACTCTTGGCCAGCGGCGCGCAGCAGCATGTAACCCTGCGCGTAGCTGATGATCTTCGAGCAGAACAGCGCGCGGCGCACATCCTCGATGAACTTCGCCCGATCGGCCACCTGCGGCGCGGCCTTCGGTCCTTGCAGCACCTTCTCGGCCTGGACGCGCTCGTCCTTGAGCGCCGACAGGCAGCGCGCAAAGACGCTCTCGCCGATCAGCGTCACCGGCTGGCCCTCGTCGAGAGCGCTGATGACCGTCCACTTGCCGGTGCCCTTCTGTCCGGCTGTGTCCAGAATCTTGTCGACCAGCGGCGCGCCGTCGTCGTCCTTCTTGGTGAAGATCTGCTGCGTGATGTCGATCAAATAGCTGTCGAGCTCGCCCTTGTTCCACTCGGCGAAGATCGCGTGCAGTTCGTCGGCTGAAAGCCCGAGGCCGCGCTGGAGCAGGTCGTAGGCCTCGCAGATCAACTGCATATCGCCGTACTCGATGCCGTTGTGCACCATCTTGACGTAGTGACCGGCGCCCTCTTCGCCCACCCAGTCGCAGCAGGGCGCGCCGTCGTCCACCTTGGCGGCGATGGCCTGGAAGATCGGCTTCACATGCGGCCACGCTTCGGGATTGCCGCCGGGCATGATCGACGGGCCGCGCCGCGCGCCCTCTTCGCCGCCGGAAACGCCGGTGCCGATGAAGAGAATTCCCTTCTCGGCCAGCGCCTTGGTGCGCCGTGTCGAGTCGGTATAGAGCGAGTTGCCGCCGTCGATGACGATGTCGCCGGCTTCGAGCAGCGGCGTAATGTGGTCGATCATCTGGTCCACCGTCGAGCCGGCCTTGACCATCAGCATCACCCGGCGCGGCCGCTTCAGCAGGCGCACAAACTCCTCGATCGAGTGCGCCCCGACGACCTGGGTTCCCTTGGCTTCGTTGGCCAGAAAATCGTCGACCTTGGAAACCGTGCGGTTGAAGACGGCCACCTTGAACCCGTGGTCGTTCATGTTGAGGACCAGATTTTGTCCCATCACAGCAAGGCCGATCAGGCCGATGTCACACGATGCGTCGGGCATGTCTCTCTCCAAACGTCAGAATTGTAGCACTGCGAAATTGCGGTTCTTCCTTTCTCATTTTATCCTAGTGGTCTGACCTCAAAAGGGGCCCTGAGGGAAATTTCCATCTACGGCGAGCCTCCTGCTCCGTCACATTGCCGGTGCGGCTCACAAGCCCCTGCGCGCGGGAAATCCGGCCCGCAACGCCGGAAATGGAGCCGGGCGCCGGTTCCTGGCCGAGCTTCGCACACGCCGCCAACTTCACGCGCATTTTTCTAGCTGGCGAGATGTTTCTTGACCATCTCGCTCACCATGCGGCCTTCGGCGCGGAGGCCGGAGGCCTGAATCCGGGCCTGTACGGCCTTCATCGCGGGGCCCATCTCCTTGGCGGAGGGCTTGTGGCCGATCGCAGCCTCCAGTTCGGCCAGCGCCTCAGCGGCCAGCTTCGCCAGCCCGGCCTGGTCGAGGGCTTTGGGCAGAAACTCCTCGATGACGACGATCTCGGCGGCCTCCTTGGCGGCCAGATCGGGCCGTCCGCCCTGGGTAAACTGGTCGATCGAGTCGCGCCGCTGCTTGATCATGCCGGCCAGAACCTGCTCGGACTCCGGCCCCGTCAGCGTTACCTCGAGCTGCTTCTGCGCCGCGCGCTTCTCGATGGCTTTGTTCATCAGGGCGGTTTTGATCAGACGCAGCGTTCCGGTCCGCTCGGCGTCGTGCGCCTTCATGGCGGCGACGATCTGCTGGCTGATTTGGGCTTCCATGGGGACGGCTTCGGTCATTTTTTTCATTCTCCTGCCGGGAAAATTGCATCGAAAGTACTGAGAGGACCTGAGCGGTACACGGCAGGCTGATGGATGGAAACCCGCCGGTTGCCGCGACCGGCTATGGAAATTTTATCGAATCCGGCCGAAAGCCGCCGGGCGGTCGAGAGCGAGGCGACGGGAGCCGCCTTGGGGGACGGCGAATGGACGCGCTCGCGCCGCGTCCGCGAAACTTTTTCCCCCGAAAGACGTTTATAGACTAGTAAGGGACGACGGTTCGCAAGCACGAAGGGGCCGAAAGGCAAAAGAGCTGGAGAACAAGGCCATGAAAATCTGCAAAAACACCATTGCTTTCGCGCTTTTGGCGCTGACCGCCCTGCCGGCGGCCTGGGCCGATGCGCCGAACAATACGACCGAGTTGAACAATCCGCCGCAACCCGGAACAGTCAATTCCATCGAGCGCGAGGCGTTTCTCGACGGCCGGCCGATCGACAACAAGAACATTGGCTCGGTCACCATGGATGCCGGCCAGATGCTGACCACGGGCGCGGGAAAGGCCGAAGTGCTGCTGACGCCGGGCATCTACCTGCGCCTGGACGCCAACAGCGCCGTGAAGATGATCTCGCCCGATCTCGAACAGACGCAGGTTGAACTGGTCAGCGGGCGCGCCAGCCTGGAAGTGGACCAGATCTTCCCGGAGAACATGGTGCAGATGATTGTCGGCGGCGCCACCGTGCAATTGATCAAAACCGGCTACTACGAGTTCCAGGCCGCTCAACCCATGGTGATGGTCTTCAGCGGGCGCGCCGAGGTCGAGCTTGGCGAAGGAAAATGGCAGGCGGTGAAAGGCCGTCACGAGTTGGCGCTGGCCGGCAAGGGCGGCGCCAAGCCGGTGGAATTCGATACGCATCCGCAGGGCGACCGGCTCTATAGCTGGAGCAGCCTGCGCTCGCAGTACCTGGCCGAGGCCAACAATGAGATTGCCGGCAACTATGCGGGCTCTCCGGGCTTCTATCCGGGCTGGTACTGGGATCCTTTCATGTACGACTACACCTTCCTGGGCTGGGATCCGTTCTTCAGCCCCTTCGGATGGGGATTTTACCCCTGGGGCGGTTTCTACGGCGGCTGGGGCGGCTTCTATGGCGGTCGTGGCTTCTACGGCGGCCGCGGCTTTTACGGCGGCCGTGGTTTCGCTGGACGCGGGATGGGCGGTGGTTTCCACGGTGGCGGCATGGGCGGCGGCGGTTTTCACGGCGGCGGTGGAGGTGGCGGAGTCCGCTAGTTACAGCCGAGTGCAACGCTCCAGGCAGCACAGAACGATGGCCGGGCTATAAGGCTCCGGCCATCGTTTTATTTTGGCAAGAGAGCCACTTGCAAAATTCAGTTACGGAGCGTCCGCAGGAGAAAAAACCCTCCCTCGGGGGCAAAAGCCCCCTTCATTCCAGGCGTCTTACGGCACGACTCAAGTCGTGCCCTTTCAAGTGTTGCGACCGTCGATTGCATTTTGCAAGTGGCTCGGTGGCCTCGAACTTCCATCGTTCCAGAGGCCGGGTCTGCGATGGGGACGAAGGCAGCATGGGTCGTCGCAATCTGACTGATGCGGCGATCGACTCTGGCGGGGTGATAGCGACAGCACGATGACAAGGCCAGGGCGCCGCACGGATCGCTCAACCGCTCCGGACCGCCTGGGCCGAGGCGGGTTACGTTCGTTCCTGCCGATTGAGCCCCAAAACGTGATGGGGAAAAGCGTATGGGCCGATAACCGGCTCATGAGAGCGCATCTTTCTGCCCACGCAGTGTCGCGTTTTGCGACATGCGCCTTGGCCATCGGAGTGATCTTTTCGGCGTCAGGCGCAACGAGCGGCCTGGCCCAGGAAAACTCGGCCGTGGCCCTTGCGCCGAGCGTGCAAACGCTGAGTTTGCCCGAGTGTCTGCGGATCGCGATGGCGAACAATCACAGCCGGCCGGCCAGCCGTTTCGCTGTCGCCATCGCCGAGGCCGAGCACCGGCAGGCGCTGGCCGCCTACTGGCCGCAGATCGTGGCCAAGGTCGGCGTGGAGCGGATGGAGCACGCGCCGGAGTTTGTCTACCCGGCGACGCAGATGTACATTCCGCCGGAGACCATCGCCACGCCGGCCGGCCAGGCCATGGTGACGATTCCCGCCAACGCCTTCGGCCCCGGCGCGCCGCCTGTCGCCGTGCAGTTGCCGGTTTCGGTTCCCAGCCAGACGATCACGACTTCGGCGCAGGCGTTTCCCGTGCCGGCGCAGAACGTCAAGCTGATGGACCCGACGACGACCTCGGTCGAGGGCGACCTGAAGTGGCTGCTGTGGGATGGCGGCATGAGGCGGGGATTGAGCGAACAGGCGCTCGGCGCCGTCGATGCCGCGCGCGCCGAGCAGCGCCGCGCCGATCTCGACGTGAGCGACAGCGTCACGCGGCTTTACTACGGAGCCGTGCTGGCCCGCCAACTGGACGCGCTCGGCGACGATACGCTGGCGCGGATGGAAACGACGCTCGCGGTGACGCAGAACCTCTATCAGGACGGCACGGGAACCGTGACGAAGGCCGACTATCTGGACAACAAGGTGATGGTCGAGGTGATTCGCTCCGCCGTGGCCAGCCTCGAAGCGAACGAGAAGGCTGCCGAGGCCGCGTTGGCCTACACCATGGGGCTGCCGTGGAACGCCAGCGTGATTCCAGCCGACGCGGAGATTCCCGATCGCGCAGCAACGGAGCATCTGGACGATCTGGTCGCGACGGCCTATGAATTCAATCCCGACTGGCAGAAGCTGGCCGCCGGATTGCGCGCGCTGGAAGGCAAACGCAAAACCGCCGCAAGCGGTTTTTCCCCCAGGCTGGCTCTGACCGGCTCGCTGCATCGCTACTGGAATGGCTACAGCGGCGGTCTGGCGAACTCCACGAATTTGCAGGGGTGGACGATCGGGGCCGGTGTGGAGATTCCCGTCTTCGACGGCTTTCTGACCAGCGGCAGAGTCGCCGAGGCTGAGGCCCGGATCGCCCGGCTCAAAGAACAACGGATGGTGCTCAAGGAAGGGATCGGCCTGGAACTGCGCCAGCTTTTCCTCGCGTTGAACGCTGCGGAAAAAACCTGCGCGGCGATGCGCGCGGCGATGCTGGCCGCGACGGACGACGAGGATGTAACCACGCGCGGTTACGCCGCCGGTTTGCTCACGACCGAGAAGGTGATCCGCGCGCAGTTGCAGCGGGCGCTGGTCGCTTCGGCCTATGACAAGGCTGTTTACGACCACCGGGCGCTCGAATCGCAGATCGACGCAACCGTGGGCCGCGAGACGCTGGCGGCGATCGGCGACGCGCGTTGAGGCGGGCGCGAGGAGGATGGAACGGCCGCGCGAAGGATGGAACCACGAGGTTGGACGCACGTTGATCGGCAGACGACAATTCGCAGTTGCGCTGGCGGGCCTGGCGGCCGGCGCTGCATTCTCGCGCGGCCGCTATGCGTGGGCGGAGGGTCCGCCGCTGCGCGTCGCCGTCAGTCTGGACACGCTGGCTGGCGCCAATGTCAACGATGCGCGCGCGGCCTATCGCGTCTGGGGGCAGGAGATCGCCTCCACGCTGGCGCTGCGGCACGCCGAGATGCTCAATCAGGTCTTTATTCCGTCGGCGGAGTTGATCCAGATGATTCGCGCCGGAAAAGTGGATTGTTTCGCGCTTACGGCGCTCGAGTATTCGCGCATCACCGATCTGGTCGATCCCAACTGCGCCCTCATCGAGGATTATGCGCTGAACGGGATGGACTATCTCGTGCTGGTGCAAAACGACAGCCCGCACCGAAGCCTCGAAGACTTGCGCGGCAAGAATCTGCTGATGCTGCACCATCGGGATACGAGCCTGCTGCGCATCTGGCTGGACATTGAACTGGCCCGCTGCGGCGCGCCCGGCCTCGACGATTTCTTCGGCGCTTCCGCAATGCGCGACCGTGTGAACGAGGTGATTCTGCCGGTATTTTTCGGCCGGACGCAGGCGGCGGCGATCACGCGCCGGGCCTTTGCGATGGCGGCGGAACTCAATCCGCAAATCGGGCGCGAACTGCGTCCGGTCGCCGCCTCGCCCAGGGTGATTCCCGACGGCTTCTGGTTTCGCAAGGGCTGCAACCCGCAGGACCAGCGGGTCTTTGAGCAATCCATGCTGCGACTGGACTCCATTCCCGCAGGCAGGCAGGTGATGGCGCTCTATCAATCCACCGGCTTCCAGCAGAGGCCGTGCTCGATCATGAACGGAACTCTCGCGATGATTCGTCAGTACAAGAGTTTGCACGGGCGCGGGGCCGGCGCAGACGGATCGAGCGGCGCACGCTGAAGAGTGCGGGCGAAAGATGGCAAGGAAAGATTCAACGAGGACAGGCGCATGAAATTCGCATCGGGCATCGCGGCCAAGAACACGCAATTGGCGTGGACGATCGCCCTTGCCAGCCTGTGCCTGTTCATCGCCTTCACCATTCCCGGACAAAAGCGCGACCTGCAGGGCGGTCTGGAATCGAAGGGGCAAAGCATCACGGCCGGTCTCGAAGGCGATGTGGCGGGCGCCGCCGTGACCGAAGACTATTCCTCCGTGGTCGAAGAGGCCATGCAGGTGGTCGCCGGCGATCCCTCCATCGCGTTCATCGTCATCACGAAGATGGACGGCTATTCGGTGGTCGTCCAGCGCGACAGTTGGCGCATCGTTTCCCGCAGCGATCCCTATTGGTACAGCGGGCCCCGCGTGGTCAGCACGAGCATCGACGTGGAGCCGCTGATCGGCAAACGGATCTTTCATTACCGCGCGCCGTTGAACTTCTGGAGCACGCCCTGGGGATGGATTCACGTCGGCCTTTCGCTCGACTCGTACGACAAGAGCGTTCATGCGCTCTATCTGCGCACCGCACTGGCCGGCGTGCTGTGCATCGTCCTCAGTCTGATCGCCTCCGTGCTCTTCTCCAAGCGCTTTGTCCGCCCGATTCTGGATCTGCGCCGCGCCGTCGAAAAGGTGGCCAAGGGCGATCTGGAAACGCGCGCCAACATTCACACACACGATGAAATCGAGGATCTGGGCGCGACCTTCAACCGCATGACCGAGGCCATTTTGCAGCGCGATCGCATCGTCGAGAGCGTGCGCTACGCGGCGCAGACGCTGCAAAGCTCCGATGCGTGGGACACGGTCATCGAGGGCGTGATGACGCGCTTCGGCGAAACCACGGCATCGAGCCGGGTGCTTCTTGTCGAGCGTCTGCTGCGGCTGGACGGCATGGTCGTTCCATCGATCCGGCTGGAATGGAACGCTGCGGACGTCGCGCCCTGCCGGGAGGCGTGGACGGGCAAAAGCGCCGGAGATCTGGGCTGGGGATCGCGCTGCGAAAAGCTGGCCGAGGGCAAACTGGTGGAAGAACGCAGAGCGGACCTGGAGGCTGCGCCCTTCGTCTGCCCCGAACCGCGCCCGTTGTCGCTGATCGCCGCGCCGGTCGATGTGAACGGACAACTCTGGGGCTCGCTGATCTTGCAGGATTGCCAGCTGGACCGGGAGTGGAGCGAGGTCGAGATGCATTCGGTGCGCGCCATCGCCGACATGGTCGGCGCATCGATCGTCCGCGAACGCGCGCAACGGGCGCTGCGCGCGGCCAACAACGAACTGGAACGGCGCGTCGCCGAGCGCACGCTCGAACTGAGCGGCCAGATCGCCGCCAAGGACAAAGCGCATCGCGACCTGCAGCAGGCGCAACAGAAGCTCATCGAGCTTTCGCGTTTGTCGGGCATGGCCGAGGTCGCCACTGGCGTACTGCACAACGTGGGCAACGCGCTCAACAGCATCAACGTCGGCGCCACGCTGATCGCCGAGCGCATGGGCGGCCTGCGCATCGGCCAACTGCGCGACGTGACGGCGATGCTCGCCGAACAAGACGGACAACTGGCCGCGTTCCTCGTCTCCGATCCACGCGGCCAGCGCGTGATTCCCTACCTGACCAAGCTCTCCGGGCACATGCAAAAGGAACGCGGCGAGATTCTCGGCGAGGCCGCCGCGCTGCTCAAACACGTGGGCCACGTCAAAGAGATCGTCTCCATGCAGCAGGGATACGCGCGCAGTTACGGCGTTCTGGAAAAGGTCACGGCCGAAGAGCTGATGGAAAACGCATTGAGTCTTTTGGCGCCGGCGCTGGCGCGCCACGGCATCGCCGTCGCACGCGATTACGAGCCGCTGGAAGGGATGACCGCCGACCGGCACAAAGTATTGCAGATCCTGCTGAATCTGCTGCAAAACGCGAAAGACGCCGTCAAAGCCGGTGGCCGTCAGCCGCGCCAGCTCTGGGTCCGGCTGCGCAGGGCTGGCGACGACCGCGTGCGCTTCGAAGTCGAGGACAACGGCGTGGGCATCGCGCCCGAAAATCTTTCGCGCATCTTTTCACACGGATTCACCACAAAGAAAAACGGCCACGGATTTGGCCTGCATTCAGGTGCGCTGGCGGCCGAGGATCTGGGCGGAACGCTGACCGTTGTCAGCGCCGGACTGGGCCAGGGCGCAACCTTTGCGCTGGAACTGCCGCTGCGGGCCGCGAATCGCCTGGAAACCGGAGGATACCTTGAGCAGCAAAACTAAGCCGAACTACAGAATACTCATCGTGGACGACAACGAGTCGATCCACGAAGATCTCAAAAAAATCCTCCTGCCCCCGGAAGATGACGCGGATCTTCTGGAAGACGAGGCGCTGCTGTTTGGTGGTGCGACGCGGCCGGAGACCACCTTCGCCATCGATTCAGCCTACCAGGGACAGGAGGGACTGGAACGGCTCGCAGAGGCGCTCAGCGGCCGCAATCCGTACGCGCTGGCTTTCGTCGATGTGCGCATGCCCCCGGGCTGGGACGGCATCGAGACCATTGCGCATCTCTGGGCAGCCGATCCGCAAGTGCAGGTGGTCATCTGCACCGCCTACTCCGATCACAACTGGAGCGACATCGACCGGCGTCTGGGCCCTTCGCACAACCTCGTCATCCTCAAGAAGCCCTTTGATCCCATCGAGGTCAAGCAGCTTGCCCACGCCCTCACCGCCAAGTGGGAGGCGGCGCGGCAGGTCCGCGCGCAGATGGAAAAGCTCGACCGCCTGGTCGAAGAGAGAACGGCGGAGCTGCTGACAACTGTCAAGCAACTGGAAGAGGCGCGCGTGCAGGCGGAGCTGCTCTCGCTCGAAGATCCGCTCACCCGGCTGCCCAATCGCCGCTTCTTCCTGCGCGAGCTTGCCCGCGCCCTGCGCCGCGCGGCCAAGGCGCCGAACTACTGTTGCGCCGTGCTCTTTCTTGATGTGGACCGATTCAAGCTCGTCAACGACAGCCTCGGCCATCTTGCCGGCGACGAACTGCTGGTCGAGATCGCCAGTCGGCTTCGTGCCTCGCTGCGCGAATCGGCGAACCGCTTTCTGGAAGGCGACTTGATCGCCCGCTTCGGCGGCGACGAATTCGCCATTCTGCTCGACGGCATTCGCGATGCCGGCGATGCCGTGCATGTTTCCGAACGCATCTGCGAAACGCTCAGCGCGCCGATGCTCATCCGCGGCGGCGAGCTGTGGGCCAAAGTCAGCATCGGCATCGTCACCAGCGCCGGCCGCGATTGCGATCCGGACACGATGATGCGCGACGCCGACACCGCCATGTACCAGGCCAAGGCCTCCGGCGGAGGAGCTTGCGCGCTCTTCGACGAGAGCATGCACCGCTTCAGCCTCGACAAACTGAACAAGGAATCGGAGATTCGCCAGGCTCTCGATCGCAAGGAATTTTTTCTCGTCTACCAGCCCATCGTCTCGCTGATTACCGGCGAGGTGAGCGGCTTCGAGGCCCTTGTGCGCTGGAATTCGCCCACGCGCGGCATCGTCAGCCCCGCCGAATTTGTGGGCCTCAGCGAAGAGACCGGGTTGATCGTGCCGCTGGGCAAGTGGGTGGTGCAAGAGGCCTGCAACCAGGTCCGCCTCTGGCGGCAAAGGTACGGACCGGGATTCAAAAAATCGGTCAGCATCAATATTTCGGCCCGGCAGTTTATGCAGCCGGACCTCGTCGATACCGTCGAACAGGCCATGCGCGCCGCCGTGATCGAAAGCGACCACGTGCGTCTGGAACTGACAGAGACGGTCACCATGCAGGATCCCCGCCAGGCCGCGGCCATTCTCAGCCAGTTTCAGCAGCTCGGCATTCGCCTGAGCATCGACGACTTCGGCACCGGCTATTCCTCGCTCAATTATCTGCACAGCTTCTCGGTCGATACCCTCAAGGTCGATCAGTCCTTCGTCAAAAACATGAGCACGGAAAAGCGCAGCCTGGATATTGTCCGCACCATCGTCAGCCTGGCGCACAATCTGCACATGGGCGTCGTGGCCGAAGGCGTCGAGACCCTGGAGCAGGCGCAACTTCTGGTCCAGATCGGCTGCGACTCCGCGCAGGGTTACTACTTTTCGATCCCGGTTCCGGCCGATCGCATTGAGGACGTTCTGGCCGGAATCGCCGCAAGAACGCGCGACCTGGGCCGGCCAAAGGTCGTCGCCATCTCCGCCTAGCGCCGTAGCCGCGCGATTGCAGAAGATCGCGCGGACAAACCCGGCCGCGAAATTCAGCCCGTCTCGGCGTCCTTTCTCCCTGTCTGGTTCCTGGTCCACGGTTCTCGATACACTGTTCCTGACAGGAGGCCTTGCCCATGCAAACGCGGATTCTCGGCACCACCATGCCGGTTCTCGAAGTCACGCTCGACCCCAACGAAAGCATCTTTTCCGAAAGCGGCGAGCTTTCGTGGATGACCGCATCGATCCAGATGACGACGCACACGCAGATGGGTGGCGGCGGCGGACTCTTTGGCGTGCTCAAGCGCGCGGTGGCCGGCGCCAGCATCTTCATGACCGAATACCGCGCCTTTCAATCTCCCGGCGCGGTCTCGTTCGCGGCCAAGGTTCCCGGCCACATCGTGCCCGTCGAGGTCAGCCCCGGACAGGAGTACCTGGTGCATCGCCACGGCTTTCTCTGCGCCACGCCGCAGGTGAGCCTCTCGCTTGGCTTTCAGCAGTCGCTGGGGGCGGGCATCTTTGGCGGCGACGGCTTCGTGCTGCAGCGCGTCGGCGGCATGGGCACGGCCTGGCTGGAACTTTCCGGCGAGCTGATCCAGAAAACGCTGGCGCCGGGCGAGGTGTTGCGCGTGCATCCGGGCCACGTAGGCGCTTTTCAGGCCTCGGTGGGCTTCCAGATCACGATGGTTCCCGGCATCAAGAACATGATCTTCGGCGGTGACGGCCTCTTTCTGGCCGAGTTGGTGGGACCGGGCGCAGTCTGGCTGCAAACACTACCCATCTCGCGCCTCGCACACCAGATCTACGAGTACCTGCCCAAGGCGCCCGCGCAAGAGACGGCGGCGATGGGCGGAGCGGGATTGCTTGGCGGCATCGTCGGCTCGATCCTCAACGGCGGCCAGTGAACAGGAGATCGCCAAGCGATTTCAAAAGACCGTTTGCGGTCGACCATTTGCAGTAGGCTGTGTAGAGGCGGCGTGCGCCGCCGCGACAAACCATGACGAACACGGAAACTCCCTCCCGGCGCGGGCTGATCCTGATCAACACCGGCCCAGGCAAAGGCAAGACGACGGCGGCGCTCGGAACGGCGTTGCGCGCGGTGGGCTGCGGCATGAAAGTGCTGATGCTGCAGTTCCTCAAAGGCTCCTGGCACTACGGCGAACTGGATGCGGTCGAGGCCTTTGGTGAAAACTTCGTGCTCAAGCAGATGGGCCGGGGCTTTGTGAAGGTGGGCGGCGCGGAGGCCGATCCCGAAGATCTGCGCATGGTCGAGGCGGCGTGGGCCGAGGCCCGCGAGGCGATCGACTCAGGCGAGTGGGACCTGGTCATTCTCGACGAGATCAACTACGCCATTGGCTACAAAATGCTCTCGCCTGAAGTGGTCGCCGAGGCGCTGCGCGCAAAGCCGGAGATGGTCCACGTCCTTCTGACCGGGCGCAACGCCCATCCGCTGCTGATCGAACTGGCCGACACCGTCACGGAGATGCGCGAGGTCAAGCACGCCTATCAAAAGGGCATTCTGGCGCAAAAGGGCATCGAGTATTGACGCTCCACCTTTGAGTTGTGACCAGGAGCACGAGCACGGGAGGAGGGACACAATGGCCAGGAGAGACGATGGGATTTTCCTTTGTATTCCGCGCTGGTTGCGGCATCGCGAGGAAAAACAGGCAGCTTGAGCGGCTTCTTCGAAAAACAGGCTGCCCGATCGCGTAAGCTGATTGCAACGACTGTGGGCGACGAGCACCTCCAACCCGATTCGCTGACGCCCTTGCAGGCCGAGCTTGATGCGCTGGGAACGACGGGAGACTCCGGGCGCGCGCCATCGATTGCGCCGCCCGGCTCGCCGCCGTTTGGGCCCGTTGTGCGTTTCGACCGGGTTTCGATCGCCTTCAGCGGACGGCCGGTTCTCGAAGAGGTCAGCTTTTCGGTCGAGCGCGGCCAGACCCTCTGCATTCTGGGCCGCAGCGGCGTCGGCAAGTCGGTTTCCCTGCGCATGATGATGGGCTTTCTCCGGCCCGACTCCGGCTCGATTGCGATCGAAGGCCGCGAACTGGCCAGCCTGGACGAAGAAGGACTGCGCGCCCTGCGCAAGCGCGTGACGATGGTCTTCCAGAACGGCGCGCTCTTCGACTCGATGAGCGTGCGCGAGAACGTGGCCTTTCCCTTGCGCGAGCGTGGCGGCCTCGACGACGAGCAGATCGACCGGCTCGCCGACCAGCTCATTGCGCTGGTGGGCGCCGAGGATGTCGCCGAGGCGCTGCCTGCCAGCCTCTCCACCGGGCGCAAGCGAGCCGTCGCCATGGCGCGCGCTCTGGCCGCACAGCCGGAGGTGGTTCTCTACGACGAACCGACCACGATGGTCGATCCGCTGATCGCGCGCCGTCTGGGCGGACTCATCGCACGCCTCAAGCAGCAGCTCGGATTTACAAGCATCGTTGTGACACACGACACGCGGATTGCCCGGCAACTGGCCGATACCGTCCTGTTTTTGCACGAAGGCCGAGCGCTTTTTTTCGGACCGCTCCCGGAGTTTCTTGCCGCCAAGGATGCGGAGATTCAGCGTTTTTTGCGCCTCGACGCCTATCGCTTGCCCATGAAAAATCCTGGCCATGCTTCCTGACGATGGCTTCGTCTCCGCGTCGCCTCGCGGCCATAGCGAGGGAAAGACGCGCAGCCCCGCGTTCTTCAACGAACCGGATCGCCCGAAAGCATGGCGCGCACGAGACGGTAGCATAGAGACAACCAGTTCGCCGCGCTTCGAGCGGCGGCAAGGGCAAACGGAGCGGCCAGCAACGATGACGGCAACGGGAGCAAGACCGATTGGAACCGAGGACGAGGCGGCGGCCTCCGAAGCCGTGCGGCAGATGTTCGATGCGATCGCGCCGCGTTACGACCTGCTGAACCACGTGCTTTCGGCGAATATCGACCGGCTGTGGTGGCGGCGCGCGGCGCGGCGTTTTCGCGCGGTGCTGGCGCGGCCTCAGGCCGAAATTCTCGACATCTGCTGCGGCACCGGCGATCTGACGATGGCGCTGCTGCGGCTGCGCCCGGCCGGTGCGCGGCCCATCCTGGCCGGAGATTTTTCTCGCGCCATGCTCGCGCGCGGGGCGTTGAAGTTTGGCGTCGAGGCGCGGCAAAAACCGGGGTGCGGCAAACCGCGTCTCGAAGCGCCGTACGCCGTTCCCCTCGAGGCCGATGCGCTGCATCTGCCGATGGACGACGGCTCGCTCGACCTGATTGTGACAGCCTTCGGCTTTCGCAATCTGGCCAACTACGCAGCCGGCCTCGCCGAGTTTCATCGCAAGCTCAAGCCCGGCGGCCAGTTGGGTATTCTCGAATTCAGCGAGCCGGGCGGACTGGTGGGCAAAGCCTACGCGCTCTATTTTCGTCGGGTGCTGCCGGCCGTCGGCAGGCTTCTCGGCGGCCAGCGCGGTCCGTATCATTATCTGCCGGCCTCGGTGGGCGCGTTTCCGGCTCCGCCGGAGATGCTGGCTATGATGCGTCAGGCGGGTTTTGTCGATTGCGCCTGGCAGCCGTATACCTTCGGCATCGCCGGCCTGTACACGACCACACGGCCGGCGGGAGAATCGTGACAGCATGAGCGCAGCCGTCTCCAACTCGCGCGCAACGGATCGGACCACGCCGGGCCAGCCGAATCTGGCGGCGCTTTCTGCCGAAAAACGGCGCGTCGCCCTGGGATCGATGGCCGCGGCGATGGTGATGACGCTGCTCAAGCTCGGCGCGGGGCTGCTTTCCGGCTCGCTCGGCGTGCTCTCCGACGCCGCGCACTCCGCGCTCGACCTGCTGGGCGCGGCCTTCACGTATTTCTCCGTCCACGTCAGCGACAAGCCGGCCGACGAGGACCACACCTACGGCCACGGCAAGATTGAAAATCTTTCCGCATTTTCCGAAGCCGGTTTGATGGCCGTTTCCTGCGGATGGATCGTCTGGGAGGCCGTGACGCGCATCGCCTCCGGCGCGACGCATCTGCAGCATTCCATCTGGCCGGTTCTGGTGCTGCTGGCCTCGATCGCCGTGGACTTCTGGCGCTCGCGCCGGTTGCGCGCTGTGGCGCTGCGCACCGGCTCGCCGGCGCTGGCCACCGACGCCTTTCACTTCGCCTCGGACATCTGGTCCACGCTTGCTGTTCTGGGCGGACTGGCCGCCTCCTGGCTGGGCGCGCGCTTCCAGATTGCGGGCCTCCACTACGCCGACCCGGTCGCGGCGATTCTGGTTTCGCTGCTGATTTTGCGCATGGCCGTGCGCCTGGGTCACGAGGCCGTGGGCGCACTGCTCGACGAGATTCCCAAGGAGACCCGGCGGCAACTGGTGCGCGAGGTGGAGCGCGTCGAAGGTGTGCTGGCCGTCGAGCGCGCCCGCGTGCGCCGCGCCGGAGCCGGCTACTTTGTCGATCTCACGCTGGCCCTGCCGCGCCGCTCGACCTTCGAGCACACCGGCAAGGTGGTCGCCGTGGCCACGGCGGCCGCCGAGCGCGCGCTGCCCGCGGCCGACGTCGTCGTCCACGCCGTTCCGCGCGAGAGCCGCGCCGAAAGCATCTTCGATCGCATCCGCGCCGTGGCCGCACGCAACAACGTCTCCATTCACGATCTCAGCATTCAGTCGCGCCGCGGCCGCCTGCGTGTGGAGCTGCATGTCGAGATCGACGAGAACCGGACGCTTAGCGAGGCGCACAGCTTCGTTACCGTGCTCGAAGCCGAGATGCTGCGCGACGTGCCGGAGATCGACGCGGTGCTGACGCACATTGAGAGCGAACCGGCGACCATCGAGCAGCCCGACGAGACGGCGGTCGAAGATCGCCGCATCGAGCAGGCACTGACGGAGGCGGCCGCCGCAATTCCGCAGATTGTGGATGTGCATGCCGTCGCCGTGGGCCGCACACGCGATCGCATCGCCGTCACCTGCCACTGCACGCTGCCGGACGACCTGGCCATGCGCCGCGTTCACGAGGCCATCACCGCGCTGGAGGACCGCTTCAAGCTGGCGTGCCCGGAGGTGTATCGCGTCACCATCCACCCCGAGCCGGTGACGGATAATAGCCGTTAGGGCGCTGTTTTCGCCTGCGCCCCGAACGAAACCGATGAAGACCCGCGCCATCGCCAATTTTTTTCAAATGGTCTCGCTGCTCCTGCTGCTGGTGGCTGTGGCGCTGCTATCGGCGGTCGTCACCATGCAGTTCGCCATTCACGGCGCCGAGGTGCGGATTCCCGCGCTGAAGGCAATGACGGTGGCCGACGCTCTGCGCGAAACCGCCGGCCTGGGGCTCAACCTCGACGTCGATCATCGCTACTACTCGAGCGACGTGGCCGCCGGACATATTGTCTCGCAGTCGCCGCCACAGGGCTCGGTGGTGCGCCGCGCCTGGCATGTGCGCGTGGCCGAGAGCCTGGGACCGCAGAAGGTGGATGTGCCGGGAACCGTGGGCATGGACGAGCGCGCCGCCTCGCTGGAGCTGCGCCGCGCGGGCCTGGAGATCGGAGCGATCGCGCGGCTGCCGTACGCCGCGGCCGCCGAAGGCACGGTGCTGGCGCAGGATCCGCCGCCCCACGCACAAGGGATCGAACAGCCGAGCGTGAGCCTGCTGGTGGCCGCGCCGGACAACACACCTCCCGATGGCTACGCGATGCCCGACTTCACCGGCGGGACCGCATCGAGTGCGCGCGCGGCTCTGGAAAAAGCCGGTCTTCGCACTGCGCCCTTGAACATCGTGCATGTGCCCGTGGCCCCGATGGGCAGTGGAACCGCGCCGCTGCGCCCCATTGCAAAACCGGGCGAAGTGCTGGCGCAATCGCCCGCCGCCGGCTCGCGCATCGACCAGACCACAATCGTGCATCTCACCGTAGCGCGATAGAAAAGCAGCGCCGCGATGGCGAAACCGCATCACAGCGCTCCACACGGATTGTGCGCAGACCGCCTGGATTGCATGCAGGTTGACGCTGCCTGTTTCCTGCGTCCATGAACGTACTGCGGCTTGGCGATCTTGCCGTCGCTGCGTTGTGATCGGGCCGTGCGTTTTTCGCAACCTCCCCGGACGCGCGAATGCACCGTGTGGAAAGGCCTGCTCAAATTTATACGGTTTGCGTCCTTCGCACCTGGCGCACGCCATTGACGCGCTTGAGGCCGAGAACCATGCGGTTGAGGTGGCGCACGTCCTCGGCTTCGACGACAAACTCGATCATCGCCTCCCCCTCCTCGCTGTGTTTCATCTCCACGCCGCGAATATCGGCGTTCTCGTCGGAGATGACCGCCGTCAGTTCCTTCAACATGCCCGTACGGTCGTCGCAGGAGACGATGATTTTGACCGGATAGCGCTGCGTCTGCCCGGCGGCCAGCGGCGTGCGCGACCACTCCACGTTGATGCGGCGATCGCTTTCGTAGAGCAGGTTCTGCATGTTCGGGCAACTGCGCGCGTGAACGGCCACGCCCTTGCCGCGCGTCACGTAGCCGACGATCGCCTCGCCGCGAATGGGATTGCAGCAGCGGGCGCGGTAGACGAGCAGGTCGTTCTGGCCCTCCACCTGGAGCGAATCCGTGCCGGTCAGTTGCAGCCGCCGCACGGCGTCGGTCGCGGCCGTTTCACCCGGCTTCGCCTCGCCGGCAGACTCCTCGGGCGGAGGCGCGGCAAAGCCCGGAGCCACCTTGATCAGCACCTGGCGGGCGGTGTGCTTGCCCTGGCCGATGGCCGCCAGCAGGTCCGAAGCCGTGTCCACGCCGAAGTCGCCCACCACGCGGCCCAGGTCGCGGTCGTCGATGGCCGCCATCGGCGTCTTGAGCCGTCGGGCCTCGCGTTCCAGCAGCTTGCGGCCAATCTCGACGGCGCGCAGCCGCTGGTCCTCGTTGAGCCAGTGCTTGATCTTGTTGCGCGCCCGCGGGCTTTTGACGAAGGTGAGCCAGTCGCGGCTGGGATGATGATCCTTCTGCGTGACGATCTCGACGATGTCGCCGGTGCGCAGTTTGGTGCGCAGAGGCGCCATGCGTCCGTTGACGCGCGCGCCGACGCAGGTGTGGCCTACCTCGGTGTGAATCGTGTAGGCAAAGTCGATGGGCGTGGCCCCGGCCGGAACCACGACGACCTTTCCCTTGGGCGTGAAGGTGTAGACCTCGTCGGGATAGAGATCCATCTTCAGGCTGGAGAGAAACTCGTTGGGGTCGGTCATCTCCTTCTGCCACTCGACCAGCTGGCGAATCCAGTTCAGCCGCTCTTCGTCGCGGGCCGTGACGGCGCCTTCGCCGGCCTTGTACTTCCAGTGCGCGGCGATGCCCTCCTCGGCGATGCGGTGCATCTCCTCGGTGCGTATCTGCACCTCGAACTGATGGCCCAGGGCGCTCATTACCGTGGTGTGCAGCGATTGGTAGCGGTTGGCCCGCGGCATGGCGATGAAGTCCTTGATGCGCCCCGGAACCGGCTTCCACAGAGTGTGAATCATGCCGAAGACCGCGTAGCAGGCAGCCACATCCTGCGTAATCACGCGCACGGCGAGCAGGTCGTAGACCTGGTCGAAGGAGATTTTTTGCCGCTCGATCTTCTGGTAGATGGAATAGAGGCGCTTGATGCGCCACTCGACGCGCGCCTCGATGCCGTTGTCGCGCAACTGCTCGACGAGCGTGTCCTCGACCGTGCGCAGAAACTGCTCGCCCTCGACGCGCCGCGCCTCGACGGCCGCCGCCACGCGCTCATACTCGACGGGACTGGTGTAGCGAAAGGCCAGGTCTTCCAGCTCGCCGCGCACCTTGCCCATGCCCAGCCGGTGCGCCAGCGGCGCGTAGATGTCGAGCGTCTCGCGGGCGATCGACTCCTGCCGCTCCGGCTTGAGGTGCTCGAGCGTACGCATGTTGTGCAGCCGGTCGGCGAGCTTGATGAGCACCACGCGCACGTCGCTGACCATGGCCAGCAGCATCTTGCGCACATTCTCGGCCTGGCGGTCCTCGCGGTTGGCGAACTGAATCTTGTCGATTTTGGTGACGCCCTCGACGATGTGCGCCACCTGGTCGCCGAAGCGCTCGGCAATCTCTTCGCTGGTGGCCGGCGTGTCCTCGACGGCGTCGTGCAGCAGGGCGGCGGCGATGGCCGTCGCGTCCAGCTTCATGCCCGCCAGCACGTCGGCCACTTCGAGCGGATGCACAATGTACGGCTCACCCGAGGCGCGCTTCTGCCCCGCGTGATGGCTGACGCAGAACTGCCACGCGCGGCGAATCAAGGCGACATCGTCGCCGGACCGGTTGGCCTGTACATGACGCAGGAGAGCCTCGAACTGTTCGCCGATACGCTCGTCGATCGCGCGGGCATCAACTGAGCGGGCATCAACTGAAAGTGCATCGATCACGCGGGCATCGATCGCGCCGGCATCGACAGAACGCGTTGCGAGCGTCTGGGCGGGCGGGGCCGCGGTGGCAGCCTCCAGGGGAACGGTCTGGCGGGCGGTCGCCATGCTTTATTATAGGCCGCTTGCGTTGCGCGTAAAATCCTGCTGCTGGAGATCCAGAGGCAAAACTGCAAATTTGGGCCAAAAACCGGTATCAAGACCGCTTTCCGCGATCGGTATAATGAAGCGTGTCTCCAATCAAACGCCAAACTCAGATTCTGCAAATCGAATTGGAAGGGATTCGTCAGCAGGCTGGGACGATTCATCCTGTCGATTCCAATGGATCGCTTCAGCTTCACTACGAGCATCCACATGGCCAGCTCTATTGCGGCGATTCGTTGACATGGCTAGAGCAGCTTGATGAAGAGTCGGTCGATCTGATCTTCGCGGACCCGCCTTATAACGCCGGAAAAGCAGAGTGGGACAGCTTCGAGAGCCACGAACAATACGTTGCGTGGTCGCGCGGGTGGATGAAGCTGGCTTCTCGTGCGCTTAAAAAGACAGGAACTCTCTATGTCTGCGGTTTTTCGGAGGTTCTGGCCGACATCAAGGTCGCGGCGATGCCATTTTTTCAAAGCTGTCGATGGATCGTCTGGCACTACAAAAATAAAGCGAATCTGGGAAGCGACTGGGGACGGTCGCACGAAAGCATTGTTCATTTTCGCAAGAGCAAGGATTTTATCTTCAACATAGACGAAATTCGTATACCCTACGGGGCGCATACGCTCCGTTATCCCAGCCATCCGCAGGCCGAATCGAGCAACTTCGGCAAAAACGGCAAAGGAAAGCTACGCGAAAACTGGACGCCCCACCCGATGGGAGCAAAGCCGAAGGACGTACTCGACATTCCCACCACATCCAACGGTATGGCCGAGAAAACTCCCCACCCCACACAGAAGCCCGAGGAGCTTGTACGCAAATTTGTCCTTGCCTCCTCCAATCCTGACGACCTTGTGGTCGATCCCTTTTCCGGATCGGGAACGACAATCGTCGTTGCGGAGCAACTTGGCCGTCGCTGGATCGGATGCGACTGCAATCCTCAATACAACGAGTGGGCGATCGATCGGCTGGAGAACGTCGCAGCCAGACCGGTCGCCGAGTGGTTGCGCTTGGACGCAGAAACCGCACAGCGCAGAGAGAGTATCCGATTACTGCGCGGGAAGGAAATGAGGACGTGGAATTTTCCATGACTTACCAACACGACCTGATCGTAAAGTCTGGATCAGCGGTTAAAGTCATCGGCTCGGTCAAAACGAGCAGTAAAGATCGCCTGGACAAAATCTTCGTCGATAAATTTCTGCTGGCCCGTCTTACTGGAAGAGATATTCCGCACATTGCCATCTTTCTGAACGATGTGCAACGGAAAGGAAAGAACCCGCAAAAATACGGCGTGAATTCGACATTCTTACCGGGTCATTTCAAGGGCTATACCGTCAGGTTGAATCCACTCGATGGCGTTTACTACTTTGACATTCGGCCGAACATGCTCACCGAGCCTATCCTCAAGGATCGTATACGGACCTTCGATTGTTTCCTATTTCAGGAACTTTGGACTTTGCTGGAACGAGGCGACTCGGTTGCCGCAGAAGTCAAGAGCCTTGCAAAATAGAACCTGATCATCGCATCGAGAAAATGCGAGCATTTGAGCCACTTGCAAAATTCAATCGATGATCGCTGGATTTGAAAGGGCACGACTTCAGTCGTGCCGTAAAATACCTGGAATGAATGGGGCTTTAGCCCCTGCGGGAGATTTTTCTTCTCGCAGAATACA
>JAJYFB010000162.1 GCA_021785495.1 Acidobacteriota bacterium
TGGTGGCGGCGTAACAAAAATCTGCGCTGGCGGGACGAGGCGCGCCAGCGCTGCCAGGGCCATCGCCTTCGGATTTCGCATTGCCGCCGTTTCAGCCGCGCCTGCGCGCGGCCGAAACGGGAGCGAACCGGTCACGCAGGAGAATCGCGGGGATACGCTGCGCAGGAGATCTCCCGAACGAAACATCGCCCTCTGCGGTTGATCGTTTCCACGCATAGCTAGGCTGATAGAAAAAACGCTCCAACTGCGCGGTGCTCTCCATCAGACCCGAGCGTTTCCGCAATCGGTGAAGTCGTGCCCTTCCAGCGCCGTTGCCGGCGGCAATTCGTCTTCCAAATGCGATTGCGCTGGAATCACGCGCGCCTCAACGCGCTGCACGCTAAAATGCAAATATGCCTGCCGCGATCTCTGCTGAAGTTCTGGCCAAGTACGAGCCCGTCATCGGCCTCGAAGTGCATGTGCAACTGCTGACGGCGACCAAGGCCTTCTGCGGTTGCGCCAATCGCTTTGGCGCGGAGCCGAATACAAACGTCTGCCCGGTCTGCCTGGGGCTGCCGGGCGCGCTGCCGGTGCTCAACGAGAAGGCCGTCGAGTTCGCCACGATCGCCTCGCTTGCGCTCAACTGCCAGGTGCGCGAGCGGTCGATCTTTGCGCGCAAGAATTATTTTTATCCCGACCTGCCCAAGGGCTACCAGATTTCGCAGTTTGACAAGCCGCTCGCCGAACACGGCTGGATCGAGGTGCCCACGGCGGACGGCGGCCGCAGGCGCATCGGCATTACCCGCCTGCACATGGAGGAGGACGCCGGCAAAAGTTTGCATGACGGCCTTCCCGACTCGGCCGCGCATACCTCGCTCGACCTGAACCGCTGCGGCACGCCGCTGGCCGAGATCGTCAGCGAGCCGGAACTGCGCACGCCCGACGAGGCCTACGAGTACCTCACGCGGATGCGCGAGATTCTGCTCTACGCCGGCGTTTCCGACTGCAATATGGAAGAGGGTTCGCTGCGCTGCGACGTGAACGTGAGCGTGCGGCTCAGAGGCGCGGAACGCCTCGGCACAAAGGTCGAAGTCAAGAACGTGAACAGCTTCAAGTTTGTGCGCGCGGCTCTCGAATACGAAATCGAGCGGCAAATCGAAGTGATCGAGGCGGGCGGGAGCATCGTGCAGCAGACGCGGCTGTGGAATGCCGACGAACAGCGCACCGATTCCATGCGCTCCAAGGAACAGGCGCACGATTATCGCTACTTTCCCGATCCGGATCTGCCGCCTTTGATCGTGTCTGCGGAATTTCTCTCCGCAGCCAGAAAAAAGCTGCCGGAGCTGCCCGAGGCGCGCAGGGCGCGAATGATCGCCGAGTACGATCTCTCCGCGCAGGATGCGAAGACGCTGACGGTCTCGCGCGAGTTCGCCGACCGCTTCGAGGCCGCGGCGGGAACCGCGCGCAATCCCCGGCGCGTGGCCGGCGTGCTGCTGAACGAGGTGGGCGGGCGGCTCAAGGCCCTCGGCATCGAACTGGAACAGTCGCCGGTCTCGATGGCCGGCATCGTGCTCGCCGCCGACCTGCTCGACGAGGGCAAGATCAGCTCCAAGCAGATGAAGCAGCTTTTCGATCTCTGCTTCGAAAAAGCCGAGGATTTCGGCGTCGTTTATGAACGGGAAAAACCCGAACAGATCACCGACGCCGCGGCCATCGAGAAGCTGATCGACGAGGTCATCGCCGCCAACCCCAAGCAGGTGGAGCAGTACCGCGCGGGCAAAAAAACCATGGCCGGATTCTTTGTCGGCCAGGCGATGCGCGCCTCGAAGGGACAGGCCAATCCGGCGCTGCTCAACGAACTGGTGACGAAAAAGCTTGAAGGCTAGCGCGCTGGTTGGCGCTGCGCCCGGCCGCGTGTGCGAACTCCCAGTACACTGAGGATATGCCGCCGCTCCTGATCGCGCAGAACCTCTCCAAACGCTTCGGCGCTCATCCGCTTTTCGACGGCATCTGCTGCGCGGTCGAGGAGGGCGGCCGCATCGGCCTGATCGGCCCGAACGGCGCAGGCAAATCGACGCTGCTCGCCATCCTCGGCGGCGAGCAGCAGCCCGACTCCGGCGAAGTCGCGTTTCGCAAGGGCATTCGCACGGGCTACGTCCATCAGATCTCCGAATTTGCGGCAAAGATCACGGTGCGGCAGGTTGTCGAGGCCGCCCTTGAGCGCGCCGGCGTCCCGGCCGCGCTGCGCGAACAGAGGCTGCGCGAGACGCTGGGCCGTGCCGGCTTTGCCGAAGAGGACGCGCCGTCCCGTCCGGGCATGGAGCGCGAGGCGGCGAGCCTCAGCGGCGGCTGGCGCAAGCGGCTGGCCATCGCCGAAGCCCTCGTCGTCGAGCCGCAGGTTCTGCTCCTCGACGAGCCGACGAACCATCTTGACATGGACGGCATCGAGTGGCTGGAAGGGCTGCTGCGCGCGGCGAATTTCGCTTTTGTCGTGGTCACGCACGATCGCTACTTTCTCGAAAACGTCGCCGCGGAGGTCGTCGAACTCAACCGCATTTATACAGGCGGCCTGCTGCGCGTCCAGGGCGGCTACGCGAAATTTCTCGAAGAGCGCGAGGCCTACGTCGAGTGGCGGCAGCGCGCGCAGGAGAGTCTGCGCAATCGTGTTCGCGTGGAAATGGAGTGGCTGCGGCGCGGTCCCAAGGCGCGCACCACCAAGGCCAAGGCCCGCATCGACAACGCCAACGCGCGGATCGCCGAGCTGCGCGATGCGGAATCCCGCCTCCGCACGGCCACGGCCGGCATTACGTTCGACGCGACCGGCCGCCAGACCAAGCGCCTGATCGAAGTCGAGAATGCCGCCGTCGCCTTTGGCGCGCGCACGATTTTGCGCGGCGTCAACGTCGTGCTGACCAACGGGCTCAAGCTGGGGCTGGCCGGCGCCAATGGCTCGGGAAAAACCACGCTGCTGCGCGCAATCACCGGAGAGATTCGCTTGAGCGCAGGCGAGGTCCGCCGCGCGCCAGGGCTGCGCATCGTCTATTTTTCGCAGATGCGCGAGCTGGATACGTCGCTCACCCTGCGCCGTGCTCTCGCTCCGGACTCCGACTCGGTCGTCTATCAAGGCCGTGCGGTGCATGTCGCCGGCTATGCCGCTCGCTTTCTCTTTACCGGCGAACAGCTCAATCAGCCGGTCGAGCGGCTCAGCGGCGGCGAGCGCGCCCGCGTCCTCATCGCCCGGCTCATGCTTCAGCCCGCCGACGTGCTCATCCTTGACGAGCCCACGAACGATCTTGACATTCCCACGCTGGAGATTCTCGAAGAGTCTCTGCTCGAATTTCCCGGTGCGCTTGTGCTTGTCACGCATGATCGCTACCTGCTCGATCGCGTCACGAACGCCGTCCTCGGCCTCGACGGCCTTGGCCATGCCGCGCTGTTTGCCGATTACCGCCAGTGGGAGGCCTGGCGTGACGAGCTGACGCGGGGCAGCGCAGAAGCAGCCGCCCGGCAAACGCCACGGCCGGAACCCGTCGCATCTGCATCCACAGAACCTGCGCGCAAAAAACTCTCCTACCTCGAACAGCGCGAGTACGACGCTCTGGAGGCGCGCATCGATGCCGCCGACGCCCGTCTGCGCGCCGCTGAACAGAGGACTGCATCATCAGCGGTCGCCACCGATCCCGAGGCTCTGACCGAGGCTCTGGCCGAACTGGAAGCCGCCCAAGACGAGCATCACGCCGTCTACGAACGCTGGGTCGAGCTGACGGAGAAGATCGGCGGCTGAATCCGGCGTTTCTGGCCGCCGATTGCTCTGGAATGCGGCAAATTGCGCTCCTGTTGCAGATTATGGTTCGTGGTTTTCCCGGGTTTTTCGGGCTCCGTCCCCGGTTTGCCCGCAGCCAATTGGAATTTTGCTTGACAAGGGCGGTTCCTTCCGTTGAAATAGCACCATCCGCAGTGCCAACCCGCTGCCGGAACGCTCGCTCTGGCGCTCCGCACACGACCGATGGCCACATCCGCGATTTGCGTGGAGACACGCGAAGTAGTGCGTTGCGAATCCTGCAAGCTGATGCAGTACCGAACCGTCAACTCCCTCTGCCGAAGGTGTCACCACTGGCTCGAAAGCGCGGACGCGGAGCCCTTGGCTCCTTTTCTGGTGACCAGCCCTTCGACGGAGGAAAACCCCGATGCCGCGATCCAGATCGCCGCTCAGGTGCGCGAGGTGCGTCTTGAACACCGTCTGAGCCAGCGCCAGTTGGCCAACCGGATGCGGGTGCCCCGTACCTACATTTCGAAGATCGAGAACGGCAAGGCCATCCCCACGCTGAGTTCGCTCGAACGGCTCGCCTTCGCTCTGGGCGTCGAGGTGCGCCGCCTGGTGCGCGATGCGCGCGGCCGCCGCCAGGAAGAGGTGACATCAATCCTGAGCGATCCTTTTCTGGCCGAGATTGCGCCTCTTGTCCCTGGGCTCGATTCGCTGCACCGGGCGCTGTTTCTGGGCGCTGTACGAGACATGGCGACGGGACGGCGGCGCACGGCGTAGCGGCATGTGGTGCCAACGGCCTCGTCCTGGCGGCCGCCCCATCCGTCCACGCGGCATTGCGCCTGCGGCCCAGGGCAATCGCACTTGGAATTGGCCTGAACCACAGTAGCCACGGATCACGGTTGCCACTTGCGTAAGGGTTTGTGCGGGCATGAAGTTTGTTGCAGGGGGATTTCATGTCCACAAAGAAACGCTGGAACAATTTGGCGCCTGTTGGGACCCGCGCAGCGGCCACGCCCCCCTGCACGACTTTCACGAACTGCGGATGATGGCTCTGTGCGCTGTGCTGTGCGGCTGTCAGGGCGCGGTGGACATGGCGCTGTTTGCCGAAACCAAAGAGTCATTTCCGCTCAGCTTTCTTACCCCGGCCAACGGCGTGCCCAGCCATGGCGCCTTACGCGCATGGGCACGGGCCGCACAATCTGGCGGTGCTGCGCCACATGGCCATTAACGCCATGCAGCAAGAGGGATCGAAAGGCTCCTTGCGCGGCAAGTTCAAACGCGCTGGCTGGGACAAGGACCACCTGCTCCGATTCTTGGAGCTATTTTGAAATGCGATTGCCCTGCAGCCCTGCCCGCTCGGAATCGTATCGACGGATTATGGCTTATGATGTGAACTGTTGTCAGTTTTGCGCGGGCGTGGTGAAATCGGCAGACACAGCGGACTTAAGCAAATTGAGTGCCCGTCTGGGAAACCGACGGAGTAGAACTGCTCAAAGTCGGGGAAACCTTGAATGGCAATCCCGAGCCAAGCCCGGATGTTTTCGGGAAGGTGTAGAGACTAGATGGGCAGCACCTAAACCTCTCGCGGGGAATGGTGAAGGGATAGTCCAGACCACGAACTCGCTACGGCGGGGCGGCGAAAGCCGAAGTGGTACGAAAATCCGCAGAAGA
>JAJYFB010000163.1 GCA_021785495.1 Acidobacteriota bacterium
GTAGCCGTTTCCTCTGTGTCGCCTCGAATCAAAAAGCGTATTCTGATTGCGGCCGCCCGGTGCGTCCCGGGCAGGAGGCTTGTTGATGAACGCCGAGACGATTCACCGGCTGCACTTCGCATTTACCGTCACTTTTCATTATCTTTTTCCGCAGCTCACGATGGGGCTGGGTTTGCTGATCGTGGCGCTGAAGACCGTCGCCTTGCGCACCAACGACGAAACCTGGGACCGGGCGGCCCGCTTCTGGGGCCGCATCTTCGCCCTCAACTTCGCCATGGGCGTGGTGACGGGCATTCCCATGGAGTTTCAGTTTGGCACCAACTGGGCGCGTTTCTCGCGGCTCTCGGGCGGCGTCATCGGCCAGCCGCTGGCGATGGAGGGCGTTTTCAGCTTCTTCCTCGAATCGGCCTTCCTGGGATTGTTCCTCTACGGCGGCAAGCGCATCTCGCGGCGGCTGCACTGGTTCTCGGCGGTGATGGTCTGGCTGGGCTCCTGGATCTCCGGCTTCTTCATCATCGTCACCGACGCCTGGATGCAGCACCCGGTGGCCTATACCCGCTTTCCCGACGGCCACTTCGAGGTGCTCAGCTTCTGGGGCCTGCTGCTGAATCCCTGGGCGCTGCTCCAGTACATGCACAACATGACCGGCGCGGTGGTGACGGCGGCCTTCGTGATGAGCGCCGTGGGCGCGTTTTATCTGCTGGAGGGCCGCAATCAGACCTACGGACGCATCTTCCTCAAGGTGGGTGTGATTGCGGGCATTCTCTCGTCGATCGCGATTATCTTTCCCACCGGCGACCTGGTCGGGAAATTCGTGGCGCGCAACCAGCCGGCGGCGATCGCCGCCATGGAGGGGCTCTTCAAGACCGAAGTGGGCGCGCCGGTCGTGCTGATTGGCCAGCCGAACGAGCAGACGGGACAGATCGACAATCCCATCGCCGTCAACGACGTGCTGAGCTTTCTCATTTACGGCACAACCAAGGCGCAAGTGACGGGACTGGATCGCTTTCCGCGCGACCAGTGGCCGGACAACCTGCCCCTGCTGTATTACGCCTATCACATTATGGCCGGACTGGGCACGTGGTTCGTACTGCTGATGGCCGTTTCGGCGCTTCTGCTCTGGCGGGGGCGGCTGCACACTTCGCCCTGGGCGCTGTGGGCGCTGCTCGTCAGCTTCCCCCTGCCGTACATCGCCAACACGGCCGGCTGGATGACGGCCGAACTGGGCCGCCAGCCCTGGCTCATCTACGGCCTCATGCGCACCAGCGAGGGCTATTCGTCGATGGTTTCGGCCGGCAACGGGCTGTTCACGCTGCTCGGCTTCATGGGACTCTACACGGTGCTGGGACTGCTCTTCACGGTCCTCGTCTACCGCGAAATCGCCCACGGCCCGGAACCGGAGCCGCAGGGGAAACTGCGCGCTGCGGCCGATTGAAGCGATTCGATGGATCCGTTCCCAAAAGATGCGTCCGTGCTTCCCACCCCAACCGCAGAGAGCACGGTTGGGATGGGGAACCCATCGTCGTGCTCTTCGGGGCCGGATCCGCAAAGTTTTTTCCGCAGCCGCTGAAGCCGAGCCCTTTCAGGGCGGTTCCTGCTCGCAATGCAAAATCCAAATGCGCTTGCCCTGCGCGATGGCCGCACCGCCCTGGCCGGTTTGCCCGCATGTGTCTGTTTTGTGCCGATTCGGCTGAAAATACCACGCAGAGGCCCATCGAGTCCCCGTCGCTGGAGTACAATCCTGCTGAATGGAAAGGAACACTTCATGTCCATCGGAGATTTTTCTCTGCCTGTGCTGATTCTCGTCGCGATCATCGTTCTCTACCTGCTGAACTCGATCAAGATTCTGCGCGAGTACGAGCGCGGCGTGATCTTCCGGCTGGGCCGGGCGCTGGCCAGCGCCAAAGGGCCGGGGATCATTCTGGTCTTCCGGCCGATCGACCAGATGATTCGCATCTCGCTCAGGCAGGAGGTGCTTGAAGTTCCTCCGCAGGACGTGATTACGCGCGACAACGTGACCATCAAGGTAAACGCCGTGGTGACGCTCTACGTGGTGGACCCGAATGCGGCCGCCATCAAAGTATCGAACTACGTCTATCAAACTTCGCAGTTGGCGCAGACCACGCTGCGCACGGTGCTCGGCGAAGTGGAGCTGGATGAGTTGCTCAGCCATCGCGACAAGCTGAATCTGCGCATCCAGTCGATTATGGATCAGCGCACGGAGCCCTTTGGCGTGAAGGTGGTCAGCGTGGAAGTCAAGCAGGTGGACCTGCCGGAGCAGATGCAGCGCGCCATGGCCCGGCAGGCCGAGGCCGAACGCGAACGCCGCGCCAAGATCATTCACGCCGAGGGCGAGTTCAGCGCCGCGCAAAAGCTGGTGGACGCCGCGCAACTGCTGGCCGAGCAGCCCATCACGCTGCAACTGCGCTACCTGCAGACGCTGGCCGAGATCGGCGTTGAAAAGAATACGACCATCGTCTTTCCGCTGCCGGTCGAGATGCTGGGCCTGCTGAACAAGCTGGCCGGAACGGCAAAAGCGGAAGGACCATCGAGCGCCGCTTGAGCGACAGGTCCCATCCTGACGAAAAAGGCTGCCTGCGACAAGCGGATCATGGCATTTCCAGGGCTTGAGGCCGATGGCGCCCGTGTTGAATGCTGTTTTTATGAGGAATCTCATCGAAGAGGAAGAAATCCCGGCGGTCCAGCGGCGCGACACCGAGCTGACGCTCGGCGCTGGCGCTGTCTTCGGCCTTGCTTTTGGCCTGGTGCTGCTCTGCGGCCTGTGTTTCGGAGCGGGATTTGCGGTGGGCTATCGCGGCTCGGCCCGGCCGCCGGCGGCCCGCGCGCAGACGGCCGCTCCCGACCAGGAGCCGCTGCAGGGCAATGCCGGCATTCCCAAGCCTGCGGCGGCAGAAACGGTGCCGGCTCCGCCCCTGCTGCCGGTGGATGCGGGCGCGGCAGGAGCAGCACCGGGTGAGGCCGCTGGAACGCAGCCGGGAGCCATCCCGAATGGCGCATCGGCAGACGCCGCCACCGGAAGCGGAGCAGCGCAGGTGCGTCCCGCGCTACCCAGCGGAGGCGATGCGGCTTCCATCGCGCAAGGCGCGCCCTCACCGGGCGTGCGCCCGGCGATGCCGGCGCAGACGCAGTGGATGGTGCAGATTGCCGAGGTGACGAATGCCGCGGACGCCCAGGCGCTGGCCATGGCGCTGCGGCAGCGCGGCTACGCCGTTACCTCGCAGCGCGATCCGGCCGATGGCGCAATCCACGTGCGCGTCGGACCGTTCGCAACCCGCGACGCGGCCAACGGCTGGCGTGACCGGCTTTTGGGCGACGGCTACAACGCCGTGGTGCAACCGTAAAAATCAAATCGGCGTGGGCACGAGCCTGTTCTCAACCCGCCGAGAACAAACCCGAAGGCCGATGCCTTATCCCAAGGGCGCGGCTTCAGGCGGACCGTACGTCGAGCGCAATGGGCGGGGCTTGAACCCCTTTCGAACCGGCGTTCGCCCCCGGTTTTGACGAATCCGGTTTGACGGATTTTGCAAGAAATTCTCAGGAAATCCCGGAGGCGGCGTCCGCTCCGCGCATCCACTCCGGCAGTCCGGCGGCGATGGCGGCGCGGACGGCCTGCATCAACTCGTCGCGCGTCGCGTACTGCGCCGGGTCGATGGGATCGTGAAAGACGACATGCGCCTGGCCGGGACGGATGCGCGCGCTGCCGCGGGGCAGCAGCTTCTCCGTTCCGTGGATGGAGACGGGAAGGCACAGCGCGCCGGAATCGTTCGCCAGATAGAATGGACCTTTTTTGAAGGCCAGCAGGCGCCCGTCGCGCGAGCGCTGGCCCTCGACGAAGGTGGTGATGTGCAGGCCACTTGCAAGCGCATGCACCGCGCCAGCGACGGCCTGCCGCGCGCTCTTGACGTCGCCGCCACGATCGACCGGGATGAACTGCGCGAGTCGAAAGGCGTAGCCAAGAATGGGCAGCTTCAGCAGGGATCTCTTCAAGAAAATCGAGGTTCTGCCGGGCAGATGGGAAAGGAGCACAGGCGGATCGAGGTTGGAAACGTGGTTGGCCATGAAGATGCACGCCCGGCCGACGGGAATTTTCTCCCGGCCCTCGACGCACATGCGAATGCCTGCGGCACGCAGGCCGGCGCGGGCGATCCAGTTGCCCGTGGCGTAGAGCGGACCCACGTTGCCGCTGAGAAGCGTGAAGGGAATCAGGACAAACGCCGCGGGCAGCGCGAGGAGGACAATCACAAAGAAGACAAAAAGGGTTCGAATCATGTGGCCTGTGCGTGGGCGAGAGTCTTCAGCAAGTATCGCATTTGCGCGCTCCGGTGCGCATCCACTCCGGCAGCCCGGAGGCGATGGCCGCGCGCACGGCCTGCATCAGCGCATCGCGCGTCGCGCAGTTGGCCGGGTCGATGGGATCATGAAAGACGACATGCGCCTCGCCGGGACGGATGCGCTTGCCGCCCTTGCCGAGCATCGCCTCCGTGCCGTGGATCGAAACCGGGATGCAAAGAGCGCCGGAGGCCTGGGCAAGAAAAAACGGGCCTTTTTTGAAAGGCAACAAGCGGCCGTCGCGCGAGCGGGTTCCCTCAACAAAGGTGGTGATGTGCGTGCCTTTGGCGAGCACGCGCTGCGCCTGCTCCACGCTGCGCTGCGCGTCGACGGGATTGCCGGTGCGTTCCACCGCGATGAACTCGCCCTGGCGAAACCCCGTGCCGAGGATGGGCAGATTCATCAGCGACCGCTTCATGAAGGCCGAGGTGCGCCCGGGGATCAGCGCGATCAAAGCCGGCGGATCGAGATTGGAAACGTGATTCGCCATGAAGATGCAGGCGCGCCCGCGCGGAATGCGGTCCAGGCCCTCGGGGCGCAGGCGAACCCCGGCGATGCGGCAGCTCGACCACAGCATGAAGCGCGTGGCCCGGTAGAGTGGCAGCACATCGCCCGTCAGCCAGCACCACGGGATGAACAGCAGGGCCGAAGGAATGCCCAGCAGCGTCATGTTGGCGAGAAAGAGAAACGATCGAATCATCGGGCGTTGCGCGCGCCTGTCTGCCCGCGCCTTTCAAGGTGAGTATCGCACCTGCGGCGACAAAACCAGCAGCCCGATGCAACAACAAATCCAGCGCAAAGAGGCGGCGGAGCAGGAATTTTTGCTCCGCCGCACAAACATGGCGATACCGCTCAATTTGCATGGCCGGAAGCCGACAACGCGCCGGAAACGCCGCCAGCATGGTTTTTGGCCGCGGGCGGCCTGCTCGATCTGCGATGGAAATGAGCCAGCGGCGTTCCATCCGGTGCGTTCTCTTCGCAATGATCGGAGATCTAATTGAAATACGCGCGGTTCTTCTCGGCGAAATGCGCCTTGTAGATCGGA